>NZ_LLYU01000025.1:0-52756 GCF_002049515.1 Marinobacter sp. tcs-11
AGAAAACTACGAAGAAAGTAACCAGCCTGAAAAAAGAAATCAAAGCCCGTAAGGCAAAGATCGCCAAGCAGGAAGGCAAGCTGAAGAGCCTGAAGAAAAAGCTCAAGAAAGCGGCATAAACTGCCATATAGCGCGCCGTATCCGGTAAGAGTCCGGATACTTTGTTGCTAGCTATACGTAAAGAAGCCCTACCTCCGTGTAGGGCTTTTTTATGGTTCATCGCTGGTTGCTAGGACGACAGCGCCTGACCGTGTCCAGGTCGATCAGGCTTCGGCGGTTGGCGTGCTGGTGACAGTTCCGCTCATGCTGATGCGCCGCACCCGGAACCGGTTTCCCTCCTGATTGAACGACCTCAAATCATCGGAGCGATGAAGTCAGGCACAATTCCAGACTGCGCAATGCAGTCCGGAATGTTCATGCCCTGCAAGGCGCCTTCAGCCGTTATCAGCATGGTTTTCATGCCCGCGGCCTGCCCGCCCAGGATGTCCGTATGCAGCGTGTCGCCTACCATCAGGACCTCGCCTGGGTCTTTCGCTCCAAGATTCTCAAGAACCGCATCGAAGGCAGGTCTATAGGGCTTGCCGAAGAACTCCGGCTCTATGGCGGACTGGCTCATCAACCTATGGGCGAAATAACCGGGCTCCAGGGTCAGGCAGTCGCCCCGGGGAGCCACCAGGTCGGGGTTGGCCACGAGCAGCGGGCGCGGGTGGCGCGCCAGGCTCTTGGCCAGCGCTTCCTGAATCTCTTCATTCCAGCCTTCACTGCTCAGGAAGATAAAACCGTCCAGCCGGTCCAGATCGTCTGCCCGGATGCCCGGCCGGACCGGCAGCCAGTCCACCCCCAGGGTATCCGGAGCGGAGGATGCGGGTGAAAGGACACCGAACTTGCCTTTGCGGAGTTGGCGAGATAACGACTGCTCAAGCACCGAACGGCTGGAAATCAGTTGATCATGCCCGATATCGAAACCCATACCCCGGTACTTGGCGACAAGCGCGCTGTGGCTGGCCGTGGCTGCGTTGGAGAGGATCCTGACGGTCTTGCCCCGTTGCTGGAGCTGTCTGATCCGGCTTATGGCTGAAGGAAAGGCCCGGGGACCTGCGTTCAGCACGCCAAAGGCGTCGAATACAAACACCTGGAAATGGTCGAGAAGAGGTTCGAGTGATTCCAGTTCCCGGGTGCAGGGAGCCTGTTCCGGCGGCAGGCCGGCAGGCAGAGTCTTGCGGATACGCTGATATTCGGCGAACGCCCAGGCAGGGGAAGGCGTTAGGCCAGCAAAGGAAATCGGGTGGGTATCGATCATCGGCTTAGAGTACCGCCTCACGAACCTTTGCGGAAACCCATTCCGAGATCACGACGGTCCCGAGAATCACAATGAAGATCATGGCCACTTGATTCCAGGCCAGGGTGCTCAGCGAGGCGTTGAGCTGAATCCCGAGCCCGCCAGCGCCCACGAGCCCGAGAATGGTCGATTCCCGGATGTTGATGTCCCATCGGAACACACTGATGCCCCAGAACGCCGGCAGAATCTGTGGCACCACCGCGTAATCGATCACCTGGGCCCCCGAGGCTCCGGTGGCGCGCACCGCTTCCACCTGTTTATCGTCGATCTCTTCAATGGCCTCATACAGCAATTTGGCGATAAACCCGATGGACCGCAGGCCGATCGCGACGATGCCCGCCAGCAGACCGGGACCAATAATCGCCACCAGCAGGAGCGCCCAGATCAGGGAATTGATGGAGCGGGAGGCGACGATAATCAAAAGCGCCAGTGGTCTCACGAACCGGGTACTGGGGGTGGTGTTGGTAGCTGCCAGAAACGCCACGGGCACCGCGATCAGAATGCCCAGCAAGGTGCCAAGGGTAGCAATGTTGATGGTGTCCCAGAGTGGCTCCCAGAGATTATTGATGTAGCCCCAGGCCGGTGGGAACATTCGGTCGCCGATGTCGGCGGCCTGCTCCGGCGCATCACTGACAAAGGCCCAGATAGTATTCTCATTCATGACCTGCCAGCAGAAAACGGTAAGGGCAACAAGCCAGAACCAACCGACCCAGCGCAGCAGGGTCTGCTGTGGAGTCCGGAACTGCCAGGATGATGGTGCCCCGGGAACCTGAGTGTTCACTGTACCCACCTGCGGATGTATGAGGACGAGTATTCCACCACCAGAACAATGGCGATGATGATGATCAGGATGGCGCCGGCGGAATCGTACTCGTAACGGTCGATGGCGGTATTGAGGGTCGCCCCGATACCGCCGGCGCCGACGATGCCAATCACCGCCGATTCCCGGAAGTTGATGTCCAGCCGATAGAGGGATAGCCCAACAAGACGAGGCATGACCTGGGGTTGAACCGCATAGTTGACCACTTGCCACCAGCTGGCACCAGTGGCCCGGATAGCCTCAATCTGGCTACGGTCGCAATCTTCGATTTCCTCTGCCAGCAGCTTGGAAAGGAAGCCGATGGTGGCAAAGGCAAGGGTCAGAAACCCGGCAAAAGGACCAAAACCGAACATGGCGACCAGCAGTATGGCAATGATCACTTCCTGAAAGGACCGCGAGACGGTAATAATCCCGCGGCAGGCCAGGTATACCGGAGCCGGCGCCAGGTTGCGGGCCGCGCCAATACCGATGGGAACGGAAATCAGGATGCCAGCCACCGTGGACGTCACGGTCATGGTCAGGCTTTCCATCAGGCCGGCGTAGATATCATTCCACCGAGTGGTGAAGTCCGGAACCAGAAAGCCCTGCACGAATCGCCAGCCGCGCTCCAGCCCCAGATAGACCCGCTGCCAGTCGACCTCAACGGTCTGAATGGCAAGCACCAGATACACCAGGCCACCAAGCAGGATGATCTTCCGCCACAGGGGATGGGTCAGCAATACCGGTGGTCGTTTCCAGCGGGTCGGATAGGATTGGGCCATTGGCTCTTCAGCCATTACACCCCCTCCGCCAGATCGACCGCCGGGGTTTCCGGATCCGTTGACTGTTCGGCGTTGTCACCACGCAGCTGGGTCCAGTCTTCATCCCCGTAGATGGTGGTCAACACCTCGTCGGTGAGAGCATCCGGTGCGCCGTCGAACACGATTTCGCCAGCCTTCAGGCCGATGATCCGGTCCGAGAACTGTTGTGCGAGCATCACGTCGTGAATGTTGATGATCGCGGGCAGGTTGCGCTCCTGACAGGCGGTGCGAATCAGCCGCATGATCTGCCGGGAAGTCTTCGGATCAAGGGAAGCTGTGGGTTCATCCACCAGTAGCAGTTCCGGGTTCTGCTCCAGAGCCCTGGCAATGCCCACGCGCTGCCGCTGGCCACCGGAGAGCGCATCCGCCCGCTTGTTGTAATGATCGGCAAGGCCGACCCGGTCCAGCAGGGAGAATGCCTGGGCGATATCATCCGCGCTGAATTTTCGCAGGTAGGAGCGCCAAGCTGGCACATAGCCCAGCCGACCCGACAGCACGTTTTCCATCACGGTCAGGCGTTCCACCAGGGCGTATTCCTGGAAGATCATGCCAATCCGCCGCCGGGCGCGACGCAGCTCCCGACGATTCAATCCGGTCAGCTCGGTGTCGCCCAGGGTGATTGAGCCCTGAGTGGGCTCCACCAGTCGATTGATGCAGCGGATCAGGGTGGATTTGCCCGCCCCTGAAGGTCCGATCAGGCCCACCACCTGGCCTGCCGGAACTTCAAAGCAGGCATTGTGGAGGGCCTTGTCGCCGGTCTTGTAGGTTTTCGAAACCTTGTCCAGTTTCAGCACTTGGTACCGCTCGGCCTGTTAACGACAGTTGTAAGCAACACCGTTGGCTGCGTCGATCTTGCGAATCACTTCCCAGTGATTCTTGAAGGTGATTGGTACAAACTGGGCTTCACCGGATTTCGAGAATTCTTCTTCCAGCGCAGTGCCTTCCCAGTTAAAGGAGAAGAACGCGTCCTGGATTTTTTCCTGCAGTTCGGGTGTCAGGTTGTGGGCGATGCCGTAACCCGTGGTGGGGAAAGTCTGGGACTTGTAGAGACTGACAATCTGGTCTTCGCTAACCACATCCCGGCTGAGCATGCGGTTGAGCACCGAGTTTGCAACCGCCGCGGCTTTGTAGTCCTTGTTGGCAACGCCGAGGATGGAGTTGTCGTGCTTGCCGGAGAACACCGGCTCGAAATCCTCACCGGCGATCATATTGTAGTCCGCCTTGAGAATGGCAGAGGGAGCCTTGAAGCCGGAATTGGATGTCTGCGAGGTGAACGCAAGCTCGCCGCCACGGATGTCTTCCACATCATTCACACCGGACCCGGGGTAGCTGATGATTTCCATTTCATAGCCAAAGGAGCCATCAGCCGCTGCCATCATGGTAAACGGGCGGAAGCCGGCACAGGCGACGGCCAGCGGGTTGGAACCGGTATTGAAACCCGCGATATGCAGGCGGCCAGCACGCATGGCTTCGATCTGGGCTGCGTTGGACTGTACCGGGAAAAACTGGACATTCTTGCCAGTGGTGTCCGCCAGGTGGTCGAGAAACTCGGACCAGACTTCCTTATAAACGGCCGGATCTTCCACCGGGGTATAGGCAAAGACCAGGGTTGAGGGATCCACCAGCTTTGACTCGTCGGAAGGGATGTCAGCAATCAGATCACCATCGTTGTCCTGGTAACGGCTGTCAAGCTGGAAAGCGCCGTGAGCCAGCACCGGTGTGAGCATGGTGGCACAGGCCAGGGTCAGAAGCTTTTTCATTGTTTGTCTCCTCAGATCCTTAGTAATGTCTCTGAGTCAACCGTAAGCTTGTTTGATGATATTTTTGTGACAACCATTGCAGAGGCATAACCTGGAATTCTTGTACTCCTCAGCCCAAGCTCGCCCTGCTACCAACTCATCCACATTTCTGACAAGGCCATCCTTGGCTAACCATAGACGCACGGACGACTATGCTTTATGACTCCGGAAACGCGGTCCAGCCATCCAGCCAGGTGTCACTGGAGCGAGGATTAATAGCGCCCAGGTAGTCAGCAGATTCGTCGAAAAACTCCGACTTGGGTGGTCGTGTTGCTTCCATATTTCGAATAAGGCCTCTGGATCGGAAATTCGGTGAAGTCGTGCTTGTCACGGTTGGCTGCAAGCCACTTTCCGCCAGCTGATGATTGCGGTTGGCCGGGTCCTGAATCCACACCTCCTCCTGAAAGCCAAAATCATCGTCGTCAGCCTCAGGTTCTGTTGTCAGATTGCCGAGACGGCCATTGTTGGCGATAAGGTTGTGGCTAAAGGTGAGTTTTTCCATTGCCACGAGTGGCCTGACCTCATCCCGTGTATCGAGGGCCTCTATGGCAAAGCTGTCGATGATCATGTTGTGGAAATGGCCACCAGAACCTTCTCTCAGAAGCATGGCACGGTGCTGTTTAGCGGAACGGCCGGCGCCGTACATCGTTACGTTGTAGAAGGTGGGCTCTGATCGAGGTAAGGCGTTGTGGTCAGAACCATTGCTGTCGCCCTCGAAACCATTGTCACCCACATCACCATATTGCTGGATGACCGCGAACTGGACGTTACCGGTCCAACCCCAATCCCAATCGATGCTGTCATCAGCGGCGCCGGTTACCAGAATGTTTTTCAGGTCTACGGTACCACCGAACATCTCAATGCCATCGTCCAGCGCGCGATGTACCTGCACGTTTTCGACAATGGTGTCTGAGCCGCAACCACCCAGCGTAAGACCATTCAGTTCGTTGTCTTTGTAGACCTCAAAGCCGGCGAATTCGACGCGGGTAAATTGCAGTACGCCACAACTGTGGCTGTGGTCGGTACCGCCAAACTGGCCACGGAGATCCGCCTCCGTTACACCTTCTATGGCTGCGGCGGGCTGATTAACCGGCGCTTTGCCGAGCAGAACCAGGCCGCCCCAGTCGCCTCGGGTTCTCTGGCCCACGGGTTGGTGGCTGGTAAACACAACGGGCTGTTCCCGGGTTCCCCGGGCGAAGAGTCGGCCGTCCTTGGTGACGATGAGAGCAGAACCGCGTTCGCCTTCGATGGTTGCGCCCGGTTCTATGGTGAGCCTGGCGCTATCCACATAGATAACGTCATCCAGAATGTAGCGACGGCCACTTTGCCAGACGGTATCAGAGACAATATCGTCAGTAACACGGACAGCTCGATTCTCAAAAGCGGTAAAACCGGCAATCGCTGCCACAAAGGCCGCCGATATCGGGATGACGACGATACTATTGCGAGTAAGCCAGCTACGTCGTTGCGCCTTGTCAGCTGACGTTTTCGCCAGTGTTTCCGTTGGAGACTTCGCCATCAGCGGCTCACCGGGATCGTTTGCCATAATTTCCCGGGCAAGCGCCTGGAGTTCGGGCGAGCCGTTTGTTTCTACCCGCCTGAGAACATCGGCCCGATAAGCAGGCTCTCTAAGCAGGACGTTCAGATGAATAAAGTCGACACCGGGGCATTGGCCTTTGTCGATGCGGCGTTTAAGGCGCCAGAGCTTTTCTACCAGAAGGGATGATTGACCGGACATTACTGCTGCTCCGTTATGGATGGGAGCCGTACACTTAACATTGAGAAATGAAGTTCCTGTTTCAAAAGTGTGAGCCCGTTAACAATTTCGGCCTGTCATGTAACTGCCATAATTGACGTCTAGGCTTCGAAGGATCTGGGTTTTGCTGGCGAAATGCCTCACCCGATTCACAGGATTTATCCGGCCACTGGAGAGGCTGACTTTTACCTATCCCTTTTCTCCAGGTTCTAGCTTGATGACAGCGAAGTCTGATACTCCCTTGAATAGCGTTCAGCTAACCATGCTGGCACTCGGGGTTGTTATCGTTTTGTTCCTATGGGTGTTATTCCTTTGGCAGGCATCTGCAACGAGGGCGGAAACCCTCAATGCAAGACTCTTCGAGAACCGCAATCTGGCGTTGATTGTGTCGGAGAGCCTCAAGCAGATGACTGATCGAGCCAAAGCCATGGGTAGCCTGGTGAGTGACGATGTCGTCGCACATCAAGAAGCAGAAACCAGGCTCTTGACGCTTCTGGCAGAAGACCCCGTTTTCAACCGGCTCAGTGTTTACAATTTGTCTGGAGATCTGATTTACACCAGTCATTTGGGTTCGGCACGCTCAAAGCTCGGTAGTTGGTTGTCTGGAACTGAGGACCACTTTGCAGGAACTGGATTTGTGCCAGTGCTTCCCGAACGAGTTGCGGATCCGGCATACGTACCCGCAGAGCCTGCCTGGCGATTGCCATTCCTGGTTCCACTCAGACTGGCAGATTTGTCTCGCTCCTCAAGATTGATCTTGATTGAGCTGGACATCGCCTACCTGGCTGGGCTTCTACAGAATGTTGAGCTGGGCTCGGGCTTTATTCAGATTCTGGATTCCAGGGGGGATGAGTGGATGCGGGCCAATGAAAGCGGCATTGTGGTTGGAGGGCCTCAGGTGCCAAAAGTGCAGATTGCGGCTGAAGGCCGTGTTGTGACCGGCGAAGCCACGATGGAGTTGGCGGGCGAGCAATACCAATATGTTTTCGTGACCCGTCCAGCGAATGGTTTTACAGTCAGTGTGGCCCAGCCTTACTACGAGATCTTTGCACCGCTTACGCCTGGCCAGAATAAGCAACTGATTGCCAACAGCGTAATGACCTTACTGGTTTTCGGTATCGTGTTCTGGCTGATCCGGAGCCTGACCGGACAGCAAAGAGTGTTGGAGGCATTGCGGTTGTCGGAGCGGAACAACCAGCAACTGATTGAGCGCCTTGAAACCGAACATGCCCGCAGTAGCCGTGCCGCTTCGATTGATCATCTCAGTGGTCTGTTCAACCGTCGCCAGTTTCTCGATGTGGCAGATTCGCTGGTACTGGAACAGCGTCGACAGCGGAAGCTGTCAACCATGCTGTTTATCGATCTGGATCGCTTTAAATCCATTAATGATTCTCTTGGCCACCACATCGGTGACCTGCTACTGCAGGCCGTAGCCGGTCGCATTCAACGCATGCTGGGTAAAGGTGATATTGCCGCTCGTTTCGGCGGTGATGAATTTGTGGTGCTGTTGGTGGGTGATCGCAGTGAGGCCGACATCGAGCAGTGGGCCGCAGCTTTAACCGCGCATTTGTCCGCCCCCTACATGTTGGAAGGAACAGAGCTGAATACCAGTCCTAGCATTGGTATCGCCATCAGCCCTCGGGACGGCCAGAGTATTGATGAACTGACCAAATGTGCTGATGCCGCGATGTATTCGGCCAAGAAAGCTGGCCGTGGCCAGTACCGGTTTTTCGACCAGTCACTGAATGTGAGTGATGTGGAAGAATTTCACCTGGAACAAGCCTTTGTAGAGGCCCTCAAAAACCGGGAGTTTGTTCTGCATTACCAACCCCAGGTTTGCCTGGAGGCTATGGAAATTATTGGGTACGAGGCTCTGGTTCGATGGCAACATCCGGGCTTCGGCCTGCTGTATCCAGACCGATTTATTCCGGTGGCCGAGAAAACCGGCTTTGTCGTGTCCCTGGGCATGGAAGTGGTTCGACTGGCCTGTGCCCAGATATCCGACTGGCAACAGAAACATGGGATTTCGAAGCCAGTCGCAGTCAATGTTTCTCCGATACAGCTTGCTCAGCCGGGTTTCTGCAAAGACGTTCTGGCGACGTTGGCGGACTACGGTTTGACCACCGACTTGCTGGAACTGGAAATCACGGAAACTGCTATGCTGGAAGGCCGGGCAGTTGAGAGCCTGCATTGCCTCAAGGCGGCAGGTATCCGCCTCAGTCTTGACGATTTCGGCACCGGTTACGCGGGGTTCGCCCACCTGGAGGCGGTACCGGTAGACAAGCTCAAGATTGACCGAAGCCTGATTAACCGCATCTCAAACAGCCATGATGACAGTCCGATCGTGTCCTCTACCATTATTCTGGCCAAGCGCATGGCGCTCAAAGTGGTGGCCGAGGGCGTGGAAACCCGTGAGCAGCTGGTTCACCTGAAAGTCGCCGGCTGTGACATTGCACAGGGCTATCACCTGGGGCGCCCCATGCCAGCGGAGAAGATTCCTGAGTTCCTGAGAACCTTCGCAGAAGAGGAAGCCAGAGCATGAGGTTGCTGACGTTAATTCTCGCGTTCGCATCGCTCGCCTTTGCATCGTTTTATAGTTGGGGAGCCGTCCGAGAGGTCAAAAACTGCAACATGAACAGATTGACCTTCACGATGATCCCAAAAAAAGATATCGACCAGCAGGCCTCTGAATATCAGCCGTTGATTACGCTGCTAGAGCAGGGGCTTGGGATGCCGGTAGAACTGGTTAGAGCCACCTCTTACGAGAGCGTGATGGACGGTGTACTCTCGGGCGGTGTCGACCTGGCCGTTATGGGGCCGGCATCCTATGTTATCGCCCATCGAACAGACCCGGGTCTGGATGCCTTCGCTTCTCTAACCACCGAGGCCGGGCTCTTTACACCCGAGGGGAGTTTCTATTATTCGTTACTGGTAGTTCCAACGGCAGCGGGGATAAACAGCATTGAGGACCTGAGAAATACCAGGATACTGCTGACAGATCCTTCCAGTACATCAGGGGCTATCATTCCCAAAAACGAGTTTGCAACCACGATCGGCGAGCCATTCTCCGATTTCTTTGGAGCCAACATATACGCGGGTAGCCATGACAAGGCATTGATGGCGTTGCTGGACAACAAGGCGGAGGCTGCCTTTGTCTCCAGCTCAAGAGCAGATGAAGCGCTCAGGCGCGGCATGATTGCGGAGGACACCCTAACGGTTCTCTGGCGTTCGGTACCGTTACACTATGACCCTTTTGTATTCCGCAGTGGAATTTGCGAGGACGTTCGGAGCCGGGTCATTAATCTACTGACAACGCCTTCGCCAATGCTCTCGGAATACCTGAATACTCAGCGAGCGGTGGGAATAAACCTCGTGACATATGATGATTACCGGGCGATTGAGGCCGTTCTAAACAACTAGCTTGGTATTATCCAGCGCTCTGATTTCAGTGGTCCGATCTATAGTGCCTATATCCATCCAAGTGATGTTGCCTCTCGCTCAAGTTGCTCGCGAAATTCGGGGCATGCAAGTTGTATGAGAGCCTTGGCTCTTTGAGGAATAGAAAGGCCTTTGAGGTTAACACAGCCATATTCCGTCACTACGAATTGCACATCATTCCGGGGGTCTGTGACGGCACCGCTGAGTAGACGCGGGACGATACGGCTGACAGAGCCCGATTGAGCGGTTGACCTTAATGCAATGAAAGAGCGGCCGTTTCTTGCAGCGTAAGCACCACGAACAAAATCGAGTTGGCCACCGGTGCCTGAAAAGGGGCGATCGCCAATTTGTTCAGAATTGATCTGGCCAGTCAGATCTATTTCGAGTGCTGAATTTACAGACACCATGTTGTCGTTAAGCCGAATGATGTCTGGATTGTTTACCCAGGACGCAGGGTATCCAACGATAGCAGGGTTATCGTCAAGGAACTCGTAGAGCGCACGGTCTCCGAGAGCGAAGGTGAAAATGTGCTTGTGTTGCATCCATGTCTTGCGTCGACCATTCAAGATCCCGGCCTGAATCAGGGGAACCATTGCCGGGGAGAACAGTTCGCTGTGTAGCCCCAGATCTTTGTGCTGCTTCAACCCCGAGAGCACGGCATTTGGTACTCCGCCCACTCCGATCTGTAAGGTGTCCCCATCGTTAATCCGTTCGATGATCTGCTGCGCAATCTTTCTATCGACCTCTGTGGGCGCCTTGGGGATTGCCTCTACCAGCGGTTGATCGTGCTCAATGATGTGGTCTATTTCTGAAATATGGACGGAACATTCACCAAAGGTTCGAGGCATATACCGGTTGACCTCGACAATGACTTTCCTTGCTTTTCGGATCACCGACGCTCCGTAATCAGCGTTGGTGCCGAGGCTGAAATATCCATGGCGATCCATCGGCGATACGGTCACAAAAAAACATTCCGGATCTATGTGCTCTGTCAGCAGGCGGCCGGCCTGGTGGAGCATTGCGGGTACGAATTCAATCCAATTTGTAGAGTTGGATTGTGCAATGGCAGCCCTGTCTGAATGGCTTAGAAAGAGTGGACGAGGTGTTACGAGATCAATGAGATCTGGAGCTAAAAGAGTTTGCTGAAGATGTTCCGTACCATGCAGATAATAGACGTTTAACGGACCAATCAATCGATCTCTGAGGGCATCTGCAGTGGCTGCCATCAATGCCGGCGGTTGCGCGGCGCTCATTCCGAGAATCAGGTTTCTGCAGCCTGAAATGGTCTCGACCGCTTCATGGGCAGACAACTTCCGTTTTAGATAGCTGGCTAGCAATCCTTCATCGGTATCCACTTGTTACCGTCCGTTCTGGGCCAATCTCAGTGCCCTGAGTAGTGCCCTTTTTTTGGTTTGATGCTGTTCCATGCGCTTGAGAATGCTGTCGAGCACACCAAGCGCTTCGATAACGTGCGGCCCTTTGTTCAGCATGACGCACTCTGCACGGTGCGCCATGACTGCATCTGAAATCTCTGCGCGAGAGGGCATGCCTTTCTGAGCCAGGTTTTCTAGTACTTGAGTCGCCCAGATAACGGGTACATGGGCGGCTTCACACACTGACAATATCTCTTCCTGGACTTCTGCCAGTCGCTCATATCCACACTCAACAGCAAGATCGCCCCTTGCAATCATGACGCCCACCTTGGGTCGGCGCATAGCGGTCAGCAGCATAGAGGGCAAATTCTCAAATCCTCTTCGAGTTTCGATCTTGAGGACGATGCCTAAGTGATCCCCCTTTACCCGGGACAGTGCTTCGTCAAGCAATGTGACGTCATGTGCGGAGTTTAAAAATGACATCTGGACGGCATCTGCATGCTTCGCGATGAATGTCAGGTGGCTGATGTCGGTAGGCGTCAGAGAGCTGACGTTAAGCTGGCTATCCGGAAGGTTCATGCCTTTACCGGCTCTAAGTTTGCTGCCTTCTGGACGAGCGTGTTGGATTTTTACCCAGAATCGGTCTGTCTCTACTTTTTCAATGACACCACCAATTTTCCCGTCGTCAAACCAGACGCTCTCGCCCGGATGAACTTGAGAAACGACCTCGGGCATCGTGCAGCTTATCGTAGCGGGAGTAACAAGATTTCCCTGGGTGTCTAAATGCTTGGAATGTCCGGCAGTCAAGTCGGCCGTAACTACAAGACAATCGCCTCGGCGGAGGACTATAAACCCCGGTTGCTTGGGGACACTGGTAATCTTGGCTGTGATTTTCGGGCGTTGTTTTTCTTTCAGCTCAAGAGGCGTTCCGGGCACTACGTAACATGTTTTGATGCTCTCAACCCGGCATCCAAAGTCGCAAACTTCAACAACAGTCCATTTCCGGGACTTGTGGCGTGCATCAAGGAGCCGGATCTCATCAAATCTCTTGAGCTTTTGTAGAAAACTCTTTGGAACACCGAAAACAGTCTGGTTATCGCTAATTTCCGGTGCTGAACTTCCCTCCGGCACCAGCAGTATGCGCGCAGGGAAAACGGTGATTCCGTATTCATTACGTTTGGGGCGTACATGCACAACGTGCGGTCCGGGTTCGATCTCACCCGTGCGTATCTTCGGCCCACCCAAATCCATAAAAATCTGACAACTCTGTCCGAACTCCTCTTTTGCAGTTTGCAGATTATTGATCATCTCCAGCCAGGTTTCTGGGTCATCATGGGCGCAATTTATACGCATGCAATTCATCCCGGCTTTCAGCAAATCGCGAATGATTGAGGGATCTTGTGCCGATTCCGTTGGCATGGTGACCATTATCCGTACGTTTCTAGCTTCGGGCGTGGCCCCAAGTAGTTCTTTCGAATGCTGCAGCAGTAACCGGGGGCCATCCTGAATCGTGATCGTGGAAGTTTCGCCGCAATCTGCTTTTAGTGACTGTCCGAGTAGTAAGGAAAGTGTGCGGATGATGACGTCTAGTGTCGGCAGTACGCAGGATTCCGAACGACCCAATGAGGAAAATCCAAGCGTAACAAGGCGCTGCTGGAGCAGTCGGATATCCTGTCGGCGCAACGCGAGGTAATGCAGAAGGTTTTCGGCGCTTATACGATAGCCAGAGTCGAGTTCGTTGAGGCTAAATGGGGGTTGGGCAGCCATAGAGCAAAGGCTATCTCGAAGATTGGTGAGATCTTCCAGTAGCTCACCCATGTACTCAATCTCTGATGCAGTGAGGGCTCTCGGGATTATTTCGTCCATTTCTGGCCTCCCCTGCTGCATGAAGCTTCATGCGCGGAATGTTTTCGATGCGAGGCTGACTAAATTCCATACAGTAATAGAGTCGTCCTGAAATATGTCAGCGGTGTGACATTTTTGTTTCAGTGGTAACGACGCGGATTAAATTATTACCGTATTCGTGGAAGTGTTACGAAAAATGAGGTGCTTTCGCCATATTTTTATTGTGTAGCCATACGTCAACGACGAAATGCACGGCGCGAATCTGTCTGGAATAGGCGTGGAGGTAGCGAGTGAGCCGGGAGTTATCCCCAAATCCGAATGTTCGCTTTGCGACCGTAGCGTTTACTACGCCTTGAAAGCGCCGAGTTATGGTTTCAATAACCGCCTCCACAACCAGCGAAACAATGATCAAACAGCAAAGAGTTTTCCCACAGAATCTGTGGATAACTGTGTTGGCAACCCAAGGATAGCCGCTGTGAATGGCTCAACCACAAGGCCTGGCGATGAGCGGAGGTAAAATAATCAACTCGCCCTTTGCTTCAAGGTTACCGCGCTGTGTGCAACCTGTAATCGCAGCCTTTACGAAATATCCGTAGCCTGTCTCATCACATCCACAGGTCACGGTGAAAACGCATGCTCGACAGGTTGAGAAGTATTCCAGTACGCGGTTTGTTCGCCAGGCTGTTCTCCTGGTTGTTTTTCGGATTGGCCTTCGCTCTTGTGGCAGCAACCATCGTCGATGTTTTTGAGCTCCTGAACTCCGATGAGCCCTTGATGCAGGCCATGATTAATGGCGTTAACGGCAGCATAATCGCACTGGCCGTTTACGAACTGGCGATGGTGATCCGCTCGGAATACAGCGGCCGTTCAGAAACTCACGATATAGTGACTATGATGCGCCGCACCCTGCCCCGCTTCATCAGTACCGTTTGCGTGGCCATGTCGCTTGAAGGCCTGATCATGATCATCAAATACAGCCAGCTTGATTTGGCGGGGAATCTCGTTTATCCGGTTGCGATTATTGCGAGTACAGCATTGTTGTTGGCCGCACTAGGTGTGTTTTTAAAAATGGCCCCAAAAGAGATCGGTGCGAACGGGTGCGATGAGTCCTGCACGACAAAGTGAGCCCATAGCAACAGAGTCAGGTCCGTTGCTCGGGAACGCTGGTTGCGCTGACGCTCTGACGCTTGCCGGGACGAAACAACACATAGTTTCCCAATATGGCCAGCAGGGCGCCCAGCATAGCCGGCGTCGTCCACTCGAATCCCTCCAGCCAGGTGGAGACCGAAAGAGCGACAACCGGGAACAATACCGCGGCGTAGCCTGCATTGTCGGCGCCCAGCACCTGGATGACCGTAATGTAGCAGTAGAACGCCACAATAGAGCCGGGAACGGCAAGGAACACGGTCGCTCCCCAGAATACTGAGGTGGCAGGCAGCATCCACTCTACCCCCTGGATCAGGCACCACAATCCGAGAATAAGTGCTCCATAAACCATTGCCCAGGCATTGGCCGTAAACAACGGAACCCCTGCGGCCCTCACCTTCACGCTCACCAGGTTACCCATGGAAAACCAGAAGGTTCCAGCGACCGCAAACAGTATGCTCGCGCCAGTGGCATTGCCAAGTTGCAGGTCATGCCAGAACAGCAGCGCGACACCGGTCACACCAAGGGCCACGGCGGGGTAGAGCCTCGCTGTCGGTCTGGTTCGCAACCAGAGCCAACCGTTGAACGCGTTGAACAGTGCCGCCAGAGAAAACACGACCGCCAACAACCCACTGGTCATCGATTCGGCGGCCCGATAGATCAGGAGAAAATTCACGCTATATAGCGTCAGCCCTTGCAAAAAAAGCCAGCCATGCTGGCCAGGCGTCAACCTGCTCAGCCGCCGGGTAACGGCAAGAACCGCAAGTGCAACCACAGAAGCCATCACAAAGCGATAGAACACTGCCAAATCCACAGACGCAGATTCGACCTGCAGTCGAATCGCCGTCCAGGTCAGACCCCATATCAATACAGTCAGTCCATAATGGGCACTAATGGGCATGATTCAGAGGCTCCCAGTTAAATGGCAAGTTCGGGCGTCAGGTGGTCAGATTATGGAAACGAACGCGCGATAGCTTGTCAGATCCTGCGGAACCGTGGATGATTCTTGCGGAGGCCTTGCATTATGGACAACCCAACGACAACAAACCCGTCACCGCTGCAAGACAGACGGGGGCAGCTGGACATTGCCGACAGCCTTCGCACGGCGGGCGTTGCGCCGCAGAGAATGATGGACCTGGAGCATGGAAAAACCCTCGCCCAATGGCAGAACCGCGAGGGTGAGGTTCGCTACGAGCGCCCTCGTCATCACGCCCTGAGCATCTACATCGACAAGGGCCAGCAAGCCCAGCGGATGGTCAACGGAAAGGCGGTCAGCCGCGGCTTTCCCGGCGCCATGTGCCTGTTTCCTGCGGGCAGCCGCTCCATCTGGCAAATCGGCGGACAATTCGAGTTTTTCCATTTCTATTTCAATGATGTCGATGTCGCGCGATGTGCCAGTCAAACCTGGGATTCCGACCCGGATAAGATTCAACTGAACGAGTGCTACCACCGTGAGGATCCGATCCTGGCCCAGGCAGGTAAACTCCTGGTGCTTAGCGACTGGCAGGCACCCGGCCAGGCAATGGCGATGGATCACCTGGCACAGTGGCTCCTGCTACAGGTGGTCAGCCGACACGCCAGCGTCACCAAAGCACCTCCCGCAGTTACCGGGCAACTGTCCCATCAGTACCGGCGACTGTTACAGGAGCAGATTCATGCGGAACTGGACCAGCCTCTCACACTGTCGGAAATGGCCGGCTGGGTGAACCTCAGCCCCTACCATTTCGCAAGACTGTTCCGGGCCACGTTTGGCTGCGCCCCCTACCAATATGTACAGGAACAACGGCTCATCCGGGCACGCGATCATCTGCGACAATCAACCACAAAAATCACCGCCATCGCTCTCGCCTGCGGCTTCAACGACGCCAGCCAGTTCAGTCGGGCATTCAAAGCCCGGTTTGGTATGACCCCCTCCCAGTACCGGAGCGGGGCCCACTCATCAAAGAGCCGGTGAACCTTCAACAACGGTTTGGCATTACCTGCCAGCGTTGATTTCGGCGAGATACCCCGCCCTCGATAGCCGAGCCATCTGCCCCTCAATCCAGGCCACTCGTTCCTGGACGTAAGGCGTGGGCGAAAGCACGCTCAACACGTTCGGGTTAGGAAGGACTGCAGCGAGATGTGCCGCCTGGAGTGGCGACAGCACGCCCGCCGGAATTCGGTAGTAGGCGCGGCTGGCTGCCTGTACACCGTAGATGCCCGGTCCGAATTCTGCGATGTTCAGATAGACTTCAAGAATCCGCTGTTTAGGCCAGATCGCATCAATTGCCAGTGCCAGACCCGCCTCGATGGCTTTTCGGACAAAGCTTCGATCATTCCAGAGAAACAGATTCTTGGCCGTTTGCTGCGTGATGGTACTGGCACCTCGCAAGCCCTCTCCAGCCTGATATTCAGAGACCGCCTTATGAACAGCCTTGAAATCAACCCCGTGGTGCTCCGGAAATCGCTGGTCTTCACTGGCGATCACCGCCAGCGCCATCCATTCGGATACCTCAGATATTGGCACCCATTCGTGCTGCAAAGGCTCGCGGGCATCACCCATCTGATAACCCAGCATGAAGGCCGAGGTCGGAGGGTTCACGAACCTGAACAGCAGGATAATTGAAAACATCAGCACCAGTGCGGCTACAACTACCCAGAACATCAGCCGCAGTGACTTTCTAGCAAAAGAGGCCTTGGCCATAACCTGATTAATTACCTCGCCGGGATAAACTGTCCATAGCCCATTTCACGACCGAATGACGGCGAGAATTCCTCGTCGTCGACCGCCAGCCGTCCGTTGATCAGAACCGTTTTTACAATGCCGGGATTGCGATTGACCAAACGCTGCAGATCAAAGTTTTCCATCTCGCCCCAGTGCACCTGCTCAAGGTCCTGATTGAACCCCGCCGGATCAATAACCACAACATCGGCGCGGTCCCCTTCACGAATCTTGCCCGCATCCACACCGAACCAGTCGGCCTGATCTCCCGTCAACCGATGTACGGCTTGCTCCATGGTCATGATGGGGTCTCCGTCATTGATAGACTCATGAACGAGCTTGAGCATGCGCAGTGGCAGGTTGTAGAACGCCATATTCCGAATATGGGCGCCGGCATCACTGAAGGTAATCAGCGACCGGGGGTCTTTCACCAGGCGTTTGAGTACCTGTTTTCGATGGTTCCCGACGGTGGTGTACCAACGAATATTCCTGCCGAACTCCACCACCAGATCCAGGAACAGATCGACGACATGCACACCACGGACTCTGGCCACCTCTTCGAAATTCTTGCCGATCAGGGCTGCATCCGGGCAGTCGATAATCATGGCATCACCGAAATCCCTTTGCCACACCCGGGGGCTGAGCTTCTCACCATAGAACTTCCGGAATTGTCGACGGTACGACTCGTCTTTCAGGAGATCATTGCGTTCCACCGCATCTTTCAGGTCCAGCGCCATCTCACCGGCGCCAAACTCCTCGAAGAACACGACATCAATGCCATCGGCATACACGGTGAAGGGCGTCGGCAATACCTGCCAACGGAAGTCGCCCCGAAGCGCATTTGTCACCCGCGAGGTCAGTTTGGTCAGATTGGTCAGGTAAGCGCTGCCTTTGAGATCCATCTGACTGATCAGTGTTGTCTTGAGCGGTTGGCGCAACCACCCCAGACATTCACGCACGTACTGTAGGATCTGTAATGGCGTGGCCGCATTGGGCGCCCCCTGGTGCACGCGGTTGTAGGCCCGCACCAGTTTATTCAGGCGCGCAATCTCGCTCCAGCGCGCGTAGGTGCTGGGCAGGCTTTTGGACCACTCACGGTCGCCATCCACCTTGTCCCACTTCAGACACATGGTCGAAAGTCCCAGGAAGCCCTCATCCAATGCTTCCTTCAACAAGCGTTCCATGGTTTTCAACTCTTCCTCGGTAGGCTGTGTTGAGAGATCCGTTGCCCGACTGAGCCCCATCACCCCCACCCGCAAATCACTGTGCCCGAGAAAGCTGATAATGTTTGGGCCCAGAGGAACCTGACGAAGATGCTCCACCCATTGACGCGGCGTCGACCAGGTCTTGTGAGCTTTCAGAATTGGCAACACCCGCTCCCTGGGTACAGTCTCGACCCGCGTAAAGATATCCGAGGCATCCTCGTAGTCGCTGCACACCATGCTCAAGGAGCAGCTCCCCACCAGCACGGTTGTCACGCCGTGGCGCACAGATTCCGAGAGGCTTGGGCTTACCAGCAGCTCGGCATCGTAATGCGTGTGGGTATCGAGAAAACCTGGCATCACCCAAAGCCCGGAGGCATCGATCACGCGCTCGGCATCGTCATCAGCAATCGGATCGGCCGTCACACGGACAACCCGGCCATCCTTGATAGCAAGGTTGCGGGTAAACGAGAGTGCCCCGGTGCCGTCGAAATAGCGGCCGCCCTTGATGATGAAGTCATATCTGGCCATGGCAAAACGCCCCTCAGGATCTTGTTGTTGTGGGATGGCTATGAATCAGAATAGCCGAAGCTGGGGCAGATACCGTGTCAGTCCTCCGCTTTTCGGGCCTCAGTCGCAGGCACTTTCAGCATCAGCACAAACCCGATCAGCAGGAACAGCAAGATCGTACTCATGCCCCAACGCTGGCTGTCGGTAACCGACGTCACCCAACCCACCAGCAACGGGCCGGCAAACGCGGTTGCCTTCCCGGAAAAAGCGAACAGGCCGAACATCTGAGTCTGCAGATGCGGCGGGGCCACACGGGCCAGATGAGAACGGCTGGCCGATTGCAGCGGCCCCACGAAAATGCCCAGAATCATGCCCCATATCCAGAACGCGGTGGCCCCATCCACCACCAGAATTGCGAACGCACTGCAGCCCAGGCCCACCAGCGACAGCAGGATGGTATTGCGACCACCCAGGGCATCGTCAATCCAGGCAAAGCCCAGCGCGCCCAGCCCGGCAGTGACGTTCAGGGCAATGGCGAACTGCAGCACTTCCGTGGGACTCATGTTGAACGTGCCGGCAGCGTAGACGCCACCGAAGGTAAAAATCGTCGCCAGGCCATCGGTGTACAGCATCCTCGCAACCAGAAACCGCACGATGTCCCGGTATTGCCGCACATGAGCAATGGATTCTTTCAACTGGACCAGTCCAGCCCGCGTCGCAGCCCCCAGACTCAAACCGGTTGATGGCCGATCCGGGATAAAAAAGAAGGCCGGCAACGCAAACACCAGATACCACACCGCCACCAGAACAAAGGTTGCCCGCACATGCTCTGCGGCGTCTCGATCAAGGTTAAAAAACGTACCGTCCGCTTCAATAAAGCCATAGAGAGCCACCACCAGACTGGCGATACCGCCCACATATCCCAGCCCCCAGGCCCAGCCAGACCAACGCCCTGTTCGCTCCGGCCGAGCCAGATCCGGCAACATCGAGTTATAGAAGATGAAAGCGAACTCAGCCCCGAGTGTACCCAACCCCACCCACAGAGCGGCCGTCCAGAACTGACTCTGATCCGGCGTCACCGTCCACAACATGGCCGACGAAACCACACACAGGAGTGTAAAACTGATCAACCAGGGTTTGCGCCGGCCTGACTGATCGGCAATAGCACCGAGAATTGGAGCAAGTATGGCAATCACCACCCCAGCTATACCAACGATGTTGCCCCATGCCCGCGTGCCCGCCACTTCATCCTGAATCACCGAGACGCTGAAGTACTGGGCGAAGACAAACGTAAGAATGATCGTAAAGAAGGCACTGTTTGCCCAGTCGTAGAGCGCCCAAGACCAGAGTGCGCGTTTATTCTCAGGCGCACCAGGTAGGCTGGACTGTAATGGTGATGGTGGCATGTCTTGCTCTTGGTCTGTTACTGCGTTGTTTCCGACGGGCTATCGGAAGGTTGTGAGCCAGGCATATGCTCAGGCTTGGAAGCACGTTCAGCTTCGGCTTCCTTCATCAAAACCATACCGCCCTGAAGCAACAGAGACTTCAACCGGGGATCTCCCTGTTCGGCGATGCCCAGCACAAAAGCAATAGACGCCGATTCCAGAGGGTTCTTTCGAATCAGGTTCCTTAAAGATTCTACCGGCGATGACATGCCTGAACTTTCGCCGGAATCGGCCTGTCCGTGAGACCTGGCCGGCCGTGTCATACGATAGAAAAAAAGCACTAACAGGAAAATGCAGAAAAAGCCCGTCACGGCCATAGCACCGGCTTCACCCAGCACAGGAGCCAGGGCCAGCGTGGCGGCGTTGACGAGCATGTAAAAACCGGTAATGAGCAGGGCCACCAGCAAAACCAGCGCCAGCAGTAAACCCAGAACTGCCGCGACTACCTTGCGCAGCGCGCCCTGCAACCAGGCCGAGTCAGGCATCATCAGCGATCCAACAAGCGACCCACCAACAACCCGGCCAGAAACATAAGAACAATACTGAGGAATGGACGCTCCTCAATTTTGTGTTCCACGTTTTCCACCGCTTTGCCGCTGACATCCTTTGCGCGATCAAGGGCTTCATCGCCCCGCCGCTTTACCTGGTCAAACGCTTCCCGGCTTTCGCGGCGTATCTCGTCTCGGAGATGACTGATGTTGTTCTTCTGGCCTTCAGCGACGCTTCTGGTCAGCTTGGCCATATCTTCCTGAAGACGGCGCAGATCCTCACGTACCTGTTCGTACTCATTTTGTTGACCGGATTTCGCTTCCATCATCTTGCCTCCTTATCAGTATGATTACTGCTATTTCGGCTATGGCTGCGTGTATCCAAAAGCAACCACGGTCACTCCAACTCTAGCACAGGGTTCAAACAACGTGATTAGCGCTTCTTAATGTGCGGGACGCCATTGGAGGATCTCCACCCTCAGGTGGGTAGGGCCTTGCCTGCCGGACCATCATAGCCACAAACCCGGTTGCGGCCCCCGGCCTTGGCTTCATACAGTGAACGGTCGGCCCGCTTGACCGCCCCCTCCACAGATTCCAGAAGGGGGTTTACCTCAGCCACACCGACACTTACTGTGACTTGAACCACCAACCCATCGCCTCCATCAATGATCATGGCTTCGACAGCGCTCCTGATACGTTCAGCACAGCCAAACGCCTCTGCCAGATCCGCACCCGGCAGGAGAATGACGAATTCCTCACCACCGAAGCGCGCGACCAGATCCCTGTCCCGGCTGAACTGACGAAATACGGAGGCAACTTCTACCAGAACCAGGTCGCCCACATTGTGGCCATGGGTGTCATTGACCGCTTTGAAATGATCGATATCAATGGCAATAACCGACAACGGCTCACCCGAGGTCCGGGCCTGTTCCAGCACGTACTCTCCCTCTGCCATGAAATACCGGCGATTGAAGAGCCGTGTCAGAGGGTCCGTCGAGGCCTGGCGTTTCAGCTCATCCTGCTTTGACCGGATATCCTCCAACACCTTGATCCTGTAAGAAATAATGAAAGCCAGGGTGAGCGCTTCCAGAACTATACCAATACCGACTCCATGACTATTGATATAGTTCGGTTGAACCAGACCTTTGTAGTACAGAACGGCAAACCCGTTGAACACCACAAAAAAGGTGTGACCAACAAGGAAGAATTTGACCAGAGGGTGCCCCTTCCTGAACAGCGAAATGCTCACGGAGAAGGTCACTACCATCATCAGGGCGGCAAGACTGCT
Source organism: Marinobacter sp. tcs-11 (assembly GCF_002049515.1). NCBI lineage: Bacteria > Pseudomonadati > Pseudomonadota > Gammaproteobacteria > Pseudomonadales > Marinobacteraceae > Marinobacter > Marinobacter sp. tcs-11. Next base: position 21,951 of record NZ_LLYU01000025.1, read on the forward strand.
GGCAGGCTTCAGGGCCGTCGCGATATCAAACAGGCCGTAAACAAACGTCACCACCAGCAATGCCAGCATACCTTGAAGCACGCGATGTTCGGTTCGGAAATACTCATGTGTTTCGAAAATGGCCATCATGAACAACAGCAGGAAAATCGGCATGGTTATCAACGAGAGATTCAGGACAAACACTGCGTCGCCGTAAGCGTTGAACGCCTTCGCCACCAAACCGTAAGACAGCGCGATCCAGACCAGGCCTGAAATCAGATAGAGTGAGTAGTAAATGTTTTCCTTCTTGCTGGTGGCGAAATACAAAAGGCCGTTATAGAAGACCAGCGCCAGCATCATCCCCACCATAAGGGCAATATCGAGGTGCCCCCCGGCCAGCGCCCGCCGGGAATTCTCGTCATCGTATACCTTCAACGAGAACCACTGGTGTGAGTATGCGTGACTGCGCACATACACAACCGTCGTTTTCCCGGCTTGCAGTTCGAACGGGTACACCAGTGTTCCCCGATACATGGCAGGGTGGGCGTCAGCCTCATTGAGGTTAACGGAAAGTCGATTGACGACGCGTGAGGAGCGCTCTTCAACAATATCGATTGAACGAACGTGATAAGCCTTGGGAAGGTGCAGAAACAGCGAACGGTCATCAGAACCTGAGTTGTGTAATGAAACCCGATACCAGGTCACCGCCGCCCGGGTACCGAGGGTGGTGGTGCTCATGGTCTGGTCGAAAGACTCAAGCCGAACGGTTTCGTAGTCTTTCGTTTGCGATCCATCAATGAAGTATTCGATGGGAAAGTCTGTCAGCGCCACACCTTGCTCTCCCGGCGCAACCGATTCCAGAGCAAGGGCGGGGAGAGAAACAAGCGACAGCATCAACACAACGAGCAGCAAACGGCCAAGCGCCATTGAGGGTTTCCTTACACCTGCAGGGGTTCCAAGTCTAGCACCTGTCGCAATTCAAGGCAGTAGAACCTTAGACCGAGTCAGTTGCCCAATCGGTTGGCAAATTGAGAGACAGCATCCGCTTCAAGAAACTACAGTGTAGTTAAAGGAATTTGATGCGGGCATGCCAGAGTCGCCCCCGGGATTAAAGGAGAAGACCATGAGTGGCCAGTACACGTACCGTATGGGATTTCAGACCATGGATTTCAGGGACCTGGGGACCTTGATGGCAAAGGCAACGCCAGAGCGCTCAGGCGATCATCTCGCCGGCGTTGGCGCAGCGTCGGCTGAAGAGCGGGTACTGGCACAAATGTGTCTGGCCGACCTGCCACTCAAGACATTTCTGACCGACGCCCTGATTCCCTATGAAACGGATGAGGTAACCCGCCTGATCATGGACTCTCATGACGCCGCCGCCTTCGCCCCCGTTTCTCACCTGACGGTTGGCGATTTCCGGAACTGGCTTCTGAGCGATAACGCCTCGCCGGAGGTGCTGGCACGACTGCGTCCCGGTCTGACGCCGGAAATGGTGGCGGCGGTCAGCAAGCTCATGCGCAACCAGGATCTGATCCTGGTTGCGCAGAAATGCCAGATAACCACGGCATTCCGAAACACCGTCGGGTTGCCGGGGCGCCTTTCCACCCGGCTGCAACCGAACCACCCTACAGATGACATGGCAGGCATCGCCGCCAGCATTCTTGATGGCCTGCTTTATGGCAATGGCGACGCCGTCATCGGCATTAATCCAGCGACCGATAACGTGGCTCAAACCAAGCGGCTACTGACCATGGTCGACGAAGTAATCCAGCGCTACGACATTCCAACTCAGTCTTGCGTGCTTACGCACGTGACCAACACCCTCGAAGCCATCGAACAGGGGGCGCCCGTAGATCTGGTTTTTCAGTCTATAGGCGGCACCGAAGCCACCAACCAGAGTTTCGGATTCAGCCTCGCCACCCTGAAAGAGGCCCAGGAAGCCGCTCTGAGCCTGAAACGCGGGTCCGTCGGCCAAAACGTAATGTACTTTGAAACCGGTCAGGGTAGCGCCCTCTCCGCCAATGCTCACCACGGCCTTGACCAGCAAACCTGCGAGGCCAGGGCCTACGCGGTCGCCCGCCATTTTGACCCGCTGCTGGTGAATACGGTGGTCGGCTTTATCGGCCCGGAATATCTCTATGATGGCAAGCAGATCACCCGGGCAGGCCTGGAGGATCATTTCTGCGGAAAGCTGCTCGGGCTGCCGATGGGTTGCGACATCTGCTACACCAACCACGCCGAAGCCGACCAGAATGATATGGATATCCTGCTGACGCTGCTCGGAGTCGCCGGGTGCACATTCATCATGGGCATTCCAGGGTCAGATGACATCATGCTCAATTACCAGACCACGTCATTCCACGACGCCCTTTACGCCCGCCGTGTGCTCAACCTGAAACCGGCACCGGAGTTCGAGCAATGGTTGCGTGCCATGCAGATTTTCGAGGATTCGGATCGGGTGGCGCTGAATAACGACATACCAGCGGCCTTCCGCCACAGCCTCTCCGGCCCGCGAAGGAGAGCATAACCATGACCGACTCAAAGTTCCCGATCGTCGTTCACAACCCCTGGCGAGGTCTGCGCCAGTGCACCCCAGCCCGCATCGGCCTTGGCAGGGCGGGCGTCAGCCTCCCCACAGCAGAGCTTCTTGAGTTTCAGCTGGCACATGCCCGCGCCAGGGATGCCGTGCACCATCCACTGGATATTGAGCAGTTGATCGTCGAATTTCAGCAGATACCCGAGATGTCGGCCCTGGGCCCACCGATTCAACTTCAGAGCCAGGCACCAGACCGGGCCTGCTACCTGCAAAGGCCGGATCTGGGGCGTGTTCTGAGCGAATCATCCAGCAGCCGTCTACAATCGTCGAAAACAGGCTCTGCTGAGCCCCCTGATCTGGCCATAGTGATCGCCGACGGACTGTCAGCCAGAGCCGTGCAGCAAAACGCCCCGGCGTTCATGCGCAGCTTCCTCCGGAAACTGGCCCATGACGGCCCTGAGTGGCGGGTTGCAACACCTCTGCTGGTAGAACAGGGGCGCGTAGCGATTGGCGACCACATAGGTCAGGTGCTCCAGACACAACAAGTGGTGGTACTGATCGGCGAGCGACCGGGGCTCAGCTCACCCGACAGCCTCGGCGTCTACCTTACTCATCATCCCGAGCCGGGGCTGCCAGATGCCCGCCGCAACTGCGTATCCAATATCCGCCCTGCCGGACTGGGGGTGGAACAGGCGAGCGAGAAAGTGATCTACCTTCTTAAGGAAGCCAGGCGACTGGGCACCTCAGGGGTCGCCCTGAAGGATCGAAGCGAAGAAGTGGAACTGACCGTTTCAGAGAGGGGGAATTTTCTGGTGTAGCCGGGATCAGAAAGATCCCGACAACACTTCCTGAAGATCCTGCTTCAGCTCTTCCGGCTGCGTTATCCATAGCTCACTGTCGGCGCCCGGAAAAACACCCACCTCAAGCCCGTCACGGCTTAACCCGGGCACCCACTTTTTGAAGAAGTCCGGCAATGAAATCGCTTTGGGGCTCAAGTCACCCGAAGGCCCTGCATAATCTGCTGCAAAGTCCTCAGCGGGCCACACAGGGAGATACCCGACGCCATCTTCCTCCGAGACAATTTTGAGAAACTGGTTATCGCCATTGACCAGTATCCAGAGCTCACGCTCTTCCACCACAGCATCCAGAAAATAGTCATAGCGTTCTTCGCCATCCATTTCCAGAATCGAGGCTAACGGGTTATCGCTCATTGCGGCTCTCTTGTTGATCATGCCGGCGGATGCGGCTTACAGGTTCGCCAGCGCATCACGCACCGGCACATCTCCAGACACTACATCAAAAACGCAATTGCCGGTATTGTCAGAATCCAGCACAGCCAACAGAACCCGGGCAACGTCCTGGCGAGGAATCTCTCCGAACGCGTCCAGTCGCTCGCTGACAGACACCTTACCGTTGCCATCGTCATTGGTAAGTCGGCCAGGGCGCACAATGGTGTAATTCAGACCACTGCTTTTCAGGTGTTCATCGGCATTACGCTTGGCACGCAGGTAATGCTGAAGCTTTTCAGGGCCTTTTTCGGGCTCTTCAGCTCGCATACTGCTGACCATGATGAAACGTTTGATGCCCATGGCCTTGGCGGTATCCACGAGGCGAATCGCGCCATCCTGATCCACATCTACTGTCTTGTCCGGACCAGTATGGGGGCCGGACCCGGCAGTAAAGATAACGGCGTCACAGCCCCGCATGGCTTCGCTGCAATCCTGCTCCAGGTCGCCAATCACCGTTTCCGTGGCACCAAGCTGCTGCAACTCCGGCCCCTGGTCTGCGTGGCGAACCAGTGCTCGTGCCTCATGCTTGCTATCCGCGATTTCCTGTAATAGAAAACGCCCGATCTGCCCGTTGGCTCCGGCAATGAATACATGCATGGGGTGCCTCCCCTGTCTGTTGTGTGAAATGAACCTACCCTACTAGCTGCGCCCGGACGGCGGATAATTCAAGGGACCGACGCGACCCGGGACTGGGCCTTACCCGATGAATGAGCCGTTATCAGGGGAACGGGACGGGCTTCGCGCTGCGCCAGATAGCGTGTGCAGCTTACACGGAGAAAGGAGGCGAAGTTCTCTACTTCACCTCTCAGTTCCATCACCTCTTCGTGGAGTTTGGTGATGAGCTGATTGGTGGTCATGCCGTCCACTTCGGCAATCTCCCGGAGAATATCCCAGAACTGGTTCTCAAGCCGAAGCGTTGTGACCACCCCCCGGATACGGAGAGAACGGGACCGACTTTCAAACAGGATCGGGTCGGCTTTCACATAGAGTTCACACATGGAGTCCGTCTCCTGTGATAACGGCAGCCTCCCGCGGAGGCTGCCGGGTTAAGACTAGATCGAGATCTGAGCACCAAGCAGTTTAGCAAACGCTGACAGCCATGCCGGATGAGCAGGCCAGGCCGGAGCCGTCACCAGGTTGCCCTGAACGTGTGCCTGATCGACCGGAATGTCCATGTAGCGACCACCGGCCATCTTTACGTCCGGCCCGCAGGCCGGATAGGCGCTGCACTCGCGCCCCTCCAGCACTCCAGCGGCAGCCAGAATCTGGGCGCCATGACAAACCGACGCAATGGGTTTGCCCGCGTTGTTGAACGCCTGCACGATCTCAATCACCCGCTCATTCAGGCGCAGGTACTCCGGGCCCCGACCACCGGGAATCACCAGCCCAGCATAGTCATCAACCTGAACCTTATCGAAATCGTAATTGAGCGCGAAGTTATGACCCGGCTTTTCGGTGTAAGTCTGGTCACCTTCGAAATCATGGATGGCGGTTTTCACGCTGTCGCCGGATTTCTTTTCCGGGCAAACCGCGTGTACTTCGTAGCCCAGCATGGTCAGTGCCTGGAACGGCACCATGGTCTCGTAGTCTTCGGTGAAATCGCCGGCCAGCAGCAACAGTTTTTTATTCGACATGTTCATTCCTCCCTGTTTGATCAACAATGCATATCCATCATGCGCCACTTTCAACAGGGATAGGTAACAGCGGAATACTACATTTCGAGTGAACCAATCAGCCTTTTTCAGCCTACTGTACTACCCTGACCACTTATAAAACGGGAACGGAGCTTCCGAATGATCACAGTTCACCACCTCAATAATTCACGTTCACAACGCATTCTCTGGATGCTGGAAGAACTGGGCGTACCCTACGAGATCCAGCGCTATGAGCGCGACCCTGAAACCATGCTGGCTCCAGCCAGTCTCAAGAAGGTGCACCCGCTCGGAAAGTCGCCGGTCATCACCGACGGAAATCTGGTGGTTGCCGAATCCGGTGCCATCATCGAATATCTGGCGCACACCTATGGTAAAGACACCATGCTGCCCGAAGCCGGAGGCCAACAGTGGCTGGATTACACCTACTGGATGCACTATGCCGAGGGTTCACTGATGCCACCGCTGGTCATGCGCCTGGTGTTTGAAAAGGTGAAGACCAGCCCAATGCCGTTCTTTATCAAGCCGATCGCCAAAGGAATTTCGGACAAAACCAACCAGATTTTTATCGGCCCGATGATCAAGACCCACCTGGACTTCGTGGAGTCACAACTGGCCAAAAACACCTGGTTTCTTGGGGAACAGCTGAGTGCGGCGGATATTCAGATGAGCTTTCCTCTGGAGGCGTCCGTCGCCAGGGGCATCGTTGGTAACGACAGGCCAAACATCAAGGCATGGGTAGCGCGGGTGCATGCGCGCCCCGCGTACCAGAGAGCACTGGAGAAAGGTGGAGACTACGACTTCGCCTGACCAGGCCGCGGTCCCAGCGCTGGCTTAGCCCGCCAGCGCAGCTCGAACTTTCTTGCTCAGATGCCCCATATCCACCCGGCCGAGCACCTGAGGCTTGAGTTCATTCATCACGTTTCCCATGTCCTGCATACCGGAGGCTCCCGTCGCGTTAATGGTTTCGCGGATAAGCGCATCCAGATCGTCCTCAGACAGCGCGGCAGGCATAAACTCCTCGATGATCACCATCTCCGAGCGCTCTTTGTCTGCCAGTTCGCCCCGGCCTGCGTCATCATATTGTGCAGCGGCGTCCCGGCGCTGTTTCAACATCTTGTCCAGCACCTTCAGAACATCGTCATCAGTGAGTTCCCGGCGCTCGTCGACCTCAATCTGCTTCACCGCAGCCTGAGCCATACGTAGCGTCACCAGGCGATCTTTGTCCTTGCTCCGCATTGCGTCCTTGACTGCGCTGGAAAGTTTTTCCTTAAGTGATGTATCCGCCACGGTTAATCTCCTGTTCTGGGAAAATAAAAAGTAAACAACGCATAAAGGACAGAATGATAGCCAAACTACGCCGGAACGTCCCCTATCCGGATAACGCCACCTCTCCCATCACCCCAAGCAGGAAGCCCGCAAGCGCCCCCAATGGTGGCGCCCAGTGTTTTTTCAGGCGTACCTGAGGCGCTATGTCCTGGAAAATGATGTAGAGAATACCCCCTGCCGCAAACAGCATGATGCCGGATACCACACTCGGGGCATCCGACAGCAGAAAGTAACCAAGGGCACCGGCCACCGGCCCAAGCAACGCCATCAGCGCCAGGGCACCCACAATCTTCAATCCTCGATAATGGGTCGCGTCCACCAGTTCCCGATAGGAGTTAAAGCCCTCGGGAATATTCTGCAACGCAATGATGCCGGCCAGCAGAATTCCGCCCTCACTGGACACCGAGAAAGTGGCGCCGAGGGCCATGGCTTCCGGCACAAAATCCGAAAGCATGGCCACCAACTGGCTCGCCGGTGTGCCGTTGGCAGCCAGCCATCGATCCAGAAGCATAAAGCTGATACCGCCTCCGGCAAAACAGACAACGATGCCCACCATGGACAAGTTAGCCGTCCCTTCTGGCACCAGTACCAGCGCAACAGCCGCCAGCAGCGCGCCACCGCCAAACGCGATCACACTGTGCCGCACCTCGGTTTCCAGCCAGCGCGGGTGAATACGCTCCACCGATGCCAGTGCTGCGCCCACAGGCATTGCAAGACCGGCCATCAATGTCAGTAGTAGTATCTGCATAAGGCCATTGGCCTGAAGTGCGTCCAGCATCATGCTCTATCCATAGTCAGTTCGGGTGTTCAAAGAATGAGTGACAAACCACCGGTTATAACCGCAAACAGGATCGACAAGCCAATCAGCGTTCCCCAGGGGAACGGCGGTGGCGGTGGTTCAATCGCCAATTGCTTCTCAAGATAGTTTCTCAGCAGTCTGGTATTGCGAGTATTCGCCTTATACACGGCATCAAAGGCATCTCCCACCACCGGCAACAGGCCACCCAGGAAATCGATGACCATATTTCTGAGCATTCTTAACTTCACAGCCTTGCTGGCGCCCGCCCGTTGCGCTTCTACCAGCACATAGCCCGACAGGATCAGGCCAGCCATATCACCAACCACCGGTAACAGCCCGATGATGGCCTCTATGCCAATCCGGAACCTGGTAAATGGAAGGCCGATGTTGCTGTCCATGAGGCGACTGAACCGGTCAAGACGATTCAGAATGGCGCGCTGTCTCGCCTCGGATGGTGTTGTCATGCTGCTTCCCTTTGCTATTCCGACGGATTTTGAGTCAATTACAAGCTGCGGTTACATTCAGGTTAACGCGCTTCTGAGGATGCTGACGCAATCCTCCATTTCCCGCTCACTGGCACTGGCAAACCCCATGACCAGACCGGATGATGCGGTATCTCCGATGTAGTGCGCACTCAAGGGCGTGCTGCCAAAGCCTTGTTTCCTCAGCCATCCACTCAAGGCTGAGTCATCAAACCGGCCTTCAAGCACCAGATGCATACCCGCACTCTCGGCCACAGGGTGCACCAGATCCCCGAGTTTCCTCTGCACCGCGTCCTGGAAGTACTGCCACTTGTCCCGATACAACTGACGCATCCGGCGAACGTGTCGAACGAACTGGCCACTCTCCATAAACTCGGCAATAGTGGCCTGAATCAGCAAGGGCGTTTCGCCACCACCGACCTGTTTGGCCCAGAGCACCGGCTCCACTACTTCCTCCGGAAGAACGACATATCCCACTCTTAATGCCGGCAGCAGCGTTTTGCTGAAACTTCCCACGTACAGTACCGGCGCATTGTCGAACATACCCTGCACCGCCGCAAACGGCTTGTTGAAGAAATGAAATTCGCTGTCATAGTCGTCTTCCACTATCCAGCAATCGTTCTGCCGAGCCCACTGCACCAGGGCCATCCGTTGGGAGAGGTCCAGAATCCCCCCCATGGGATATTGATGGGTGGGGGTGCAGAACAGCAACCTGGCGGAGCCCAGATGTGGCAACGCGGTCACATCAAGAACCTGATTTTTCAGGGGAATGGGCACCAACGGATTGCCAAGGCGCCCCAACGCATTGCGGGCACCTCGATAGCCCGGATTCTCGCATAGGACACGATCGCCGGGACTCAGAAACACATCCGCCAGCAACGACAAGGCCTGCTGCGCACCATTGGTGATCACAATCTGATCGGCATGGCAACGCACGCCACGCGACGTTCGGAGGTAGTTCGCAATGGCCGTCCGCAGCGGCAGGTAGCCCTGAGTGCTGTCATAACCGCGAAGCCCCCGCCGGCTTTCCTGATGGTGCAGCACGCGGTTCCAGGCGTTGACGGGAAAGGCGTCCAGATCCGGCAGGCCGGGCTGAAATGGCAAGCAGGCATCTTCCGCTCTGCGGGGAGTCCCACGCACCCTGTCTGGCAGTGAAGGCAGTCGGAAACTCCCGCCAGAGGGTATTTTCAATTTTTTCCCAGCCGGTTCGATAGCCGACCCGATATCCTCGTGAACGAATACTCCCCTACCTGCATGGCTCTGAAGGAAGCCTTCTGCTTTCAACTGATCGTAGACCGCATTCACTGTGTTCCGACTGACGCCAAGATCCTCCGCCATTTGGCGACTGGACGGCAACCGGTATCCCGGAGGATAGCGTTGAGCCAGAATCCGATCAGCCAACTGTCGATAGAGCTGAAGCTGCAGAGATTGGTCAGCATCAAACCGAATATCATCAATCACAACCACTGGTCCTATAAAAAAACACAATCTGGGTCTTTTGAGGGTATCAGAAGTGACGTGAAATAGAACGCAACTGTCCAATCCACAGCCTTGAGGACCACCGAATGAATCAGCCAAATACTCAACAAGCCTCACCTCTCACGTCCTGCCCAAGGAGCACCGTGAGGCGGGCCACCAAAAGAGCCTCGGTGAACCGCCAGGTTGCCTATACGCTGATTTGACCGACTCAAAACCGCGCACCTGGGCTTTGTGGAGGACGGCGAGCCCCGCATCATCCCGATTACCGCCTGGCGAATGGATGACCACCTGTACGTTCACACTCTTAATGGAGGCCGGTTGTCAAAACGCCTCGGCTCGGGCCAACTCCTTTGCATCTCGTTTGCCGTCACCAATGAATGGGTTTTGACCAAGTCTGCGTACCACCACAGCGCCAACTACGAATCTCTGGTGTTGTTCGGCTGCGCACAGCTCGTGGAAGACTCTGCAGAATTCGACGCCGCATTCCGGGCCATCATCAACCAGATTGAGCCAGGACGTTGGGAGCAGGTACGGGCACCGAACCAGAAGGAGCGCCGGGCAACCGCGCTGTTCCGGATACCGATTGAGGAAGGCTCATTCAAGAGCCGGACCGGTGGCCCCAACGAAGATCCCGAGGATATGGAATTGCCAATATGGCACGGAACCGTGCCGGCAGTAACCTCATAAAAGGACGATCCCGGCCTTACCTGCTAATCTGCGTGAGCAGATACAAACAAAACTGAAAGACCAGGAGACGATCTGTGCTGGAAAGCGAAATCCCCTTAATGGACATGGTCATTCGACTGCTTATGGCGGCTGGCCTGGCACTGGTGCTTGGGCTTGAACGTGAACTACGAGGGAAGCCAGCGGGACTGCGATCGCACATGCTCGTCTCCGTGGGGGCATCCGCATTCATCATGATGGGCATGCACATTTTGCTCGCCACGGCGGAAGGCGACCCTTCCGCCCGAATTGACCCCACACGCATTGTCGAAGGCGTGATTGGCGGCATTGGCTTTCTGGGCGCCGGCAGTATCATCCAGAGCCGCGGCAATGTTCAGGGCATTACCACGGGAGCCTCCATCTGGGTATCCGGCGCCATTGGCGTAGCCTGCGGCCTTGGCACCCTGGCCCTTGCCAGCATGGTGACGGTGCTTTCATTGATTATCGTGGTCGTGCTTGGCCGATTCGAGCGAGAAGTCATCAAGGATTGAAGCTGTGGTCACACCCGAATCATTTACCCAACAACTCTCCTACCGGACGAAAGTTCACCACATAATCGCACACGGATTTTGCGATCATGAGAATGGGCGTAGCCACAATCAAGCCCACTGGCCCCCACAACCAACCCCAGAACAACAACCCGATAAAAATGGCGACGGCATTCAAACTGGAGACGTAACTCGTCAGCCACGGCATCAGCAGATTCCCCTGAATACTGGTGATGACCAGCGATGTAAGCGCAACAATCACGGCAGTATTGAGCTCGCCGAACTGCAGAAATGCGGCCACCCCAGAGCCGACCAGAACCAGGAAAGGCCCCAGATACGGCACACCACTGGCAATACCAGCCACCACGCCCCACAAAGCCGCTTGCTCAACTCCTAATAGCAGGAATGCCAGCCAGGTGAGAATGCCGACAAAAAGCGCACTGATGACCATGACAAAAAGGAACCGGCGTACCTGGTGATGCAGCTCGTTCATAATTCGTGCCGCCTTGCGCATACGCCGGAACGACGGGCCGGATATTCTAACGATCTTACGCCGGTATAGCTTGCCGACGGAAAGCAGGAAAAACACCAGTAGAAGCACAGAAAACATCTGGGAAATAAGAACTATTGTGGCCGGCGAATTGCGGATGACATAGTCACGAACGTCCATCGGCTCATCCACCACCCGTACGGGTGTCACGCCGGCCTGAACAGCCGGTTCCTCCTGGCTTTTCTCGGCGGTTTCCTCAATCTGCTTGGCGGCAATCTGGGCTTTTTCCATGATGCTTTCTTCATCCTCGGACGCAGACGCATCTTCACGCTGAAGCTCCTTGATGGCCTGGGGAATCTTGTCCAGCATGGCCATGGCTTCCTGCTTGAGTGGCACACTTGCCGCCGCCAGAATCGCTATCAGTGCGCAAAGAACCAGAGCTGCACCCAATGGACGGGGTATGTGAATCCGATCCAGTGTTGCCACCAGCGGATCCAGGGCGTAACTGATCAAAACTGCGACCACAAGTGGCAGCAGAACAGGCTGGGCCCAGTCGATAAAATACAGGGAGGCGATGCTGGTCAGCACAATCAACGACATGCTGCGGATATTGATGGCTTCAATCAGGGCCGTGGTTGAGTCCTGTTCGCCAGAACCCGACCCGACACCCGGGCTTTCCTCGTTGTGACTCATAACCGCAGCTATGCCTCATATCAGATCCATGATTCAGAAGAGTGTAGCTTGCCTGCTGCCGGCCAGTGGTTACGATATTTTATGGTGTGGTTCGACTGATATGAGTGGCACATAAACAAAAAGGCAGCCGAGGCTACCTTTTTAAAAATCTCTTAATTACTCTTCAGATTAATCTGCTTCGGGCCAGCCGAGGTCAACTGCGAACTTTTACCTTTAGCCACATACTCAACGCGCCCACCGGACTTTAAAAAGGCAGCCGTCTGCTCTTCAATCTCTGCAGACGTTAAAACAACTTTGACGACTTTCTTGCTCATGACATTTCCCCGATTGGATATCGGCCTGTTCGCCAATATCAAAGCGACAGTGTATCTGAAACAGGAAATAATTGCCGGGGGAGTGCTTCAGGGTCGTTTATTAACGCACAAGACTCCTCCGCTCAGCCTCCAACAACGCCCGCTTTCGCTCCAATCCCCATCGATAACCGCCAAGCCCGCCATCGCCTCGCAATACACGATGGCAGGGAATCAACACACCAATCCGGTTCTTGCCACAAGCGGAGGCCACAGCCCGAACTGCCCTGGGCTTGTCGATCCTCGCGGCCACCTCGCTGTAGCTCAGGACATCGCCCTCGCGGATACTCAACAGAAACTGCCAGACTTTTACCTGAAACGCGGTGCCTCGCATATCCAACGGCAAATCCGGCCGTGGGGCTCCCGCACTGATATGCTGATCCAGGGCTTCCACCCAGGCATCAAGTTCCGGGGCGTTCCGGGCTGGTGAGGCGGCCAGCTCAGCCTCAGGAAATTCCGACCTCAGTCGGCCAATCAGCGACGCTTCATCGTCACCGAATTCCACAAAGCAAACACCCCTATCCGTGGCCGCCATCATCATCAGCCCCAGCGCGGTGGTTCGGCCGGCATAGACGATGGCTTCACCCGCACCACCGGCCCGATAGGCCCTGGGCGGCATACCGATGCTACGGTTCGCTTCACCGTAGACACGACTGACCGAACCAAACCCGGAGGCGAATATCGCGTCCGTCACTTTACTCCCGTCTTTCAGGGATTGCTTGAAGCGCCGCATGCGGACGGCATCCTGATAGGCTTTTGGAGAGACACCAAACGCCGCCTTGAACTGCTTCTGTAAACGGGACGGTGACAGAGCGGCCACCTTCGCCAGGCTCGAGAGCGTGAGCGCTTCATCGGCGTGCATCTCGATGTGCTGTGCCACCCTGACCAGCCTGGCCACCCGTGCACTCTCTCCTGCCGCAGAGTCGCCGACGCCTGTCATCCAATCGCTATCCTGTTCCGGGGAGCGGGACATCTCATCACCCTTTTAATCATGGTCGTCGCGATGAGTAAAACCGACTTCGCCAATGGTTTCCATCCGATTGTTGCCGCCATTGGTTTTCGGTTCTGCCCCCTGACAACGGCAGACCCTAGCTCGAGATGGTTTGACACGCTCCCATAGCCTGCGCCTTCACGTACTCACAAAACGCCTCGACATCCGGGTTGTGGAATTCGTCCGAGATAAACTCGCTGGGAATCAGCCCTTCATCCCAGCGCGTTGTCACCAGGGTCACCTCAGGGGTGGCTTCATCGACTGAATAAATGCGGACCACTGCCGTGGTTTGATGAATGTACAGGTCCCGGAGTGGTCGACTGCAACGCAGGCTGTCCGCAGGCTGATCGGTATGGCACTGATACCCCGAGCCGCTGAAGAAATCGCGGGCAACCGACAACAGCTCCCCTGCTTCCTGCCCGGCAGACGAGGATAGATGAATGGAACGGGGCACGTCCCCGATCACGTTGGTGCAACCCGACAGCGCAAGTACTCCGGCAATCACCAATGATTTGAAAACCTTCACAACAACGCCCCCGCCTAAAATGTCAGAACGCAAACCGCACCGAGCCCTCACCCTGGGCATGCAGCCAGCGTCGCCAGTCCAGGCCCAGCATGTTGACCCCGCCGATGTAGTTGTCGTCTACCAGGTAATACGAGAGTGTGCGGTCACCTCGGTTGAAGTTATGCATCAGCCGCACCAGAAAACTGCGGCGCGTGGGCTTGGCAAGCAGGAAATAGACAAACTGGCCAGCCTGGGCACGCACGCTGCCGCTACCAGACATATCGGAGTGTCGCCACTTGTTGCTGGGCAGTTTCAGGAATTGGTCGATGCCGGTTAACCGCCCCTGCTCACGGGCTTTAGCGACAATCCATCGGTTTTCCGGGTGGCTCTCGAAATACAAGCCGGAATCATCCCGTTCCAGCATCTCCATCTGCTCGGCAAGCCCCTCGTTCAACCAGGCGGGAGCATAGGGGACGATGGTATCGACAACCGCATGACTGACCTCATGCTTGATGGTTCTGAAGGTGCGTTCCCTGTCCTCCTGAATATAAACCACGATCTGATGCTCAGATGGCATGTACAAACCGTAGGATGCAACCGCCCAGCCCCTGTCCCGTTGAATCAGGTAGTTCCGGTAACTGACCATATCCTTGAAAATCAGAATATTAACCGGCACCGTCCGGTACATATCGAAAGACAGCACGCGGTCGAAAAACTCGTAAACATGGTTCACGCCATCGACAATCTGCTGGTTTTCCTCGGCAGTCAGCTCCAGATCGACCGTTTCAATGCGGATATCAAAACGCGACCACTTCGAGGCCCTGGGCTTCACGTTAACCACTTCCTGCTTAACGCTATGGTCCTGGCGGTCGCTGAAGTGCACCTTGCCGTGCTCATCTACCCATTTGTAGATCTTGGCATGCCCTAACCCCGCTACAAGCAGGAGCAGCACGAGCACTGTGGTTCGAAGGGTTACCGACATGATCCGAGTAAACACCGCTTGAAAGCTGACGAGAGATTATGTCCGAATCATACAGGGCGATAGACCAGATGGCATCCAATGCGCCACCCGAGCATCGTTTAGCCAGTCAATACGCCTTACGATACTGCCCCTGATAATCAAAAACCCGCTCCTGCACCTGCCAGTAGTGCTTCTGCTTGCGAGCAATCACGAAATCCGGCGCGGGTAACAGTACCTGCATCTCCAGCACCTCATTTGCCCGGGCAAAGACTTTCGGAGCCTGACCATTGGCAAATCGTCGTCCAAACAGCTTGTTGAACACGGCTCGCTGGGCGGGCTTGCTGAAATCAAACGACTCCCGGAGTTCCTCCCCGTCTTCTCCGTGGTAAGTGATCCGAAGTTTTTGGCCTTCTACGGCAAGCGAAACCCCGGCGCAACGGATGACCATGGCATCCTTAAGCTTCAGGGCATCCCGCAGTTGATCATCCGGGTCGATAATGGCCTGGTGGCAGTGCCCGCAGTTGCGGGCAGCGATGTCGTTCTCAGCGCCACAATGTGGGCACTCCTTGAAGCGGAACCGGTAGTCACATTGCTGTGGCCGCCCTCGGTCATCGTCAGCAGGCTCCAGCAGGCCCTGGCACCGGCGGCCATAATGCTCAACGACACGCCCGTCGCTGTCGGTTTTGCCCCAGAAGATGTTGGCAAAACCGCAGCCCGGGCAGAACACCTGCACCGGTTCACTGTCGGGGTTGGGCTTCGGCTCCCCAACTTCCGGATGATGCAGATTGACATGATTGCCAGCGTAATCAATCACCAGGCAATCCCGTTTCCCCTCATCCAACCGCAAGCCTCGGCCGACAATCTGCTGATACAGGCTTACAGACTGAGTAGGCCGCAAGATGGCGATCAGGTCCACATGGGGGGCATCAAACCCGGTCGTCAGCACAGACACATTCACCAGGTACTTCAACTGCCGTTGTTTGAAGCGCTGGATCAGCTGGTCGCGATCTCGCAGATCAGTCGCGCCGGTCACCAGGGCGGTTTCCTGCTCGGGCAAGTACCCGGCAATTTCCTGCGCGTGCTGCACTGTCGCCGCGAAAATCATCACCCCCTGGCGCTCGGCCGCCATCTCCATCACCTGTTCGATGATGGCACGTGTCACCCGCTGATGTTTGCTCAACAATTGGTTGACGTCTTTCTCGGCGTATTCGCCAAAACGGTCCTGCGTCAGCGTGGAGAAATCGTATTGGGCCACGGCGGCGTTAACCAATTCAGGCCGGGTGAGGTAACCACGGTTGATCATGTAGCTCAGGGGCAATTCGTAGATGCAGTGCCGGAAAGGCTTGTCCTGTTCGTCATCAGAACCACGAACAAAACCCCGGTAGTGGTAACGATAGATCCATCCCATGGCCAGGCGGTAGGGAGTGGCGGTGAGCCCAAGCACCTTCAGGGAGTCATTCTGCTGCCGTAAAAGCTCAATGATCCGCTGGTACTGGCTGGTTTCCTCGCCACTCACCCGGTGGCACTCATCGATAATAACCAGCGAGTATTCATCCCGGAACTGGTCCAGATTCGCCGCCACCGACTGCACGCTGGCAAAGGTCACCTGATGGTGGTTCTCCTTGCGCTTTAGCCCGGCCGCAAAGATTCCCCCCGACAAACCATAACTCTGATACTTGGCGTGATTCTGCTCCACCAGTTCCTTCACATGAGTCAGCACCAGGATCTTTCGGCGCGCAAGGCGAGCCAGCTCGGCAATCACCAGGCTCTTACCGGCACCGGTCGGCAGCACAATGACCGCAGATTCATCCGATTTACGGAAGTGGTTCAGCGTGGCGTCGACCGCTTCCTGTTGGTAAGGCCGCAGCGTGAAAGGCGCATTCATCTTGCCGGACTTAGATCCTCAACCCAGTGAAAAGTCCGACATGGTAGCAAATGTGTTAGGCGTCACGCGGCCTTTTTCATCACCGGAGCGAGCCACTTCCGTTTGGCTTTCTCCACCAGATCACGGGCATCGTGATTCCATGGATGAAAGCCGGGGCTGTAGTACTTGAAGTAAGAGGGCAGGAGTTTGCGGAATACACCTGGCTTGCCCCACATGTAATTGAGACCGTTCGCCCAGGATTTCAGATTGAACAACTGGCCGTCCTCTTTCATCAGTTGAATCAGATGAATACCGCTGGAGACTGGAAACAGCACGCTCACCACCATCATCTCGGTCAACCGGACAAACTCGCTGCCTCCGATGGTCTTATACACGTCGAACGCCACGGCTTTATGCTCGGATTCCTCAATCGCGTGCCAGGCCCAGATGGGGGCCATACGCGGGTCCATCTCTTCCAGAGCGTCATATTTCAGGAGGAATTCCTCTGCCATCAGTGCCGTGAAATGCTCCACCGCCACCGTATGGGCCAATTGGCGCTCCGGGCTCAGCCGCTTGCGCAGCACATTCATCAGCCACATCACCTCGCGCTCAAGGCGTTTGAGGTTGATGCCGCGCGCCTGCATGTATCCGTTCAGGGCCTCGTGCTCTTTTGAGTGGTGCGCCTCCTGGCCGATGAACGCTCGCACTGCCGCCTTCAGTTCCGGGTCTGTAATCTCTTTCTGATAATGGCGCACGGAGTCGATAAAAAACCGCTCACCGGGCGGAAAACTCGCCGACAAGGCCGCCAGCAACAGCGTTTTGGCCGGATCGCTATCCCACCAGTACTTGGGCACATCTTCCGCCAGATCAAAATCCGGCTGACGGACTTCGGGAAGGGGCGCCTTGGTCTTGGGAGGCGGCGTGGGTTGAGTACCGGCTATGGTTGTTCTGGCGTTCATTTCAGGACTCCGGAGCTGATGTCTGACAATCCATCATACGGGGGCCAGGTCCGGCGCTGGAACAGCAAAAGAGGACAGGATGACGCAGCAAAATACTGTATAAATATACACTATTCGTGATAAGCTGTGATTTCATTAACGGTCTTACCAACCATCATTACCCCGGAGGCGATGGCATACCATGGGCGTAAAAGCACTCTACTATTCCGAGAGGGACGGACTGGACATGGCACTGAAAAACCCGGACAAAATGTTGTTTTCGTCCAAAGCAGAAGCCGATGCCCGGGACAAGGTTCTTGAACTGTCCGAAGAGATTACCACCTTCCTGCAACGTAAGGTCGGCGGCCTGTCTGAAGAGCTGGCAGAACAGTGCGCCCTGGCCATTGCGGAAGAAAAAGAATTGTTCACCAAGGCACTGAAAAAGCCGGAACTGCTGAACGAAACCGTCGAGGCCGAGTAACCCCCGCCCTTGGTCAGAGATGTTGAACGCCCTGGCCGTGAAGGTGGCCATGGGCGATCATGCTCGAAGACACTTAGTCAGGCTCATGATCCTGAATATCGAAGTGCCGTGATCGCACGGAACTCACCTCCACATGAATGTGGCGGCTGTTCAGGCCAAAATCGGACACCGCTTGCCTCACGGCATTCCGGATTTCAGCAAAGGCCCGGGCCTCGTCTTCCGGTAGCACCATCAGCATGACGGCGAACACGGACTCCTTGTGAACCTCGCCATCGTATTCGCCTTTGAAGGCATGGCCATCTTCAGCCCAGTAACCGGCGAGCCAGGAACTATCCAGCCCCCCCATCACCGTCGCCCCCCCAAACTTCCGGGAAAGCTGCCGAGCGATCTGCTCACTCGCCCGAGGGATCTGTCCCGGTTCTGCTGACAGAATTACAAGAAAACGAATTCTTTCACTGCCCGACATGGCAAACTCCTTTTCATCAACGCTTGGCGAGATAGATGTAGAACGAGATCAGCACAAGAATGGTCGTCGACAGCGCAATGGAACCATCCGGCTGGAGCCACTCAAACACATCCAGCACTCCGGGAATATCATCACGGTCCAGGCTCCGGGAAGCAGTCGTCAACGAAATAAACAGATCAATAACGGCAACGCCACCGATACCGACAAGAATCAATTCAACCGAACGATCAAGCTGGCTTTTTCGTGCCTCCAGCAGGCGGGAGATCTTGGAGCGAATCAAGCTCGTGCGCTCCAGGGAACCCTCAATCAGCTCGCCGAGATTCCAGGCCGCATACGCAGCTCTGACCACCTTGGCTCGCTCAGCCTGAACCCCGATGATGGCCTCATTGAATTCAAGGCGAGTGAATTCCAGATGGTCCAAGGTCTTCGTAATGTCGGCCATCAGCCGATGCAAATCTTTACTGCGGTGTCGCGAGCCCGCAAAGTCGTTAAGCTCCGAATAACTGGACTTCAGGATACCGCCGTATATCGACAACACGGCATTGTAAAGCTGGCAGACGGACAGGCCGCGCAGCCAGTTGTCCGCCTGAGCCTCGGCATCGTCCGCAACCGCCAGGATGTTGCCCGAGCCCACAAACTGTCTGGCCTCCAACAAAGCCTCCGTTGATCCGGTATACGACGCCCAAAGTCGCAGACTGTCTCCAAGCGGACCGTTCAGGGTGCTCGGAGGCGTCACCACGTATCGCCCTGTCCACAGCACATAGGTGTCTGGCGCTTCCGGCGAATCGAACGAAACATCCCGAAACACCGTAAGCTTCTTCGGATCTCGAAGGTACGAGACCGCGCCGGAGGCTTTGTATCGCCTGCTCTTGCGGAATCCGAGTGCGTACTGGTGAAACGCCGGGTATACCGCGTGCTCATAGACCCGTTTGGCCAGATTGGAAAGCGCGCCGTCCAGGCTATGCCCTCGGAGCAGATCACCAAGGCCAGATTCGCTGGTTTCAAAGGCCACATCCAGCTGGAGCAAGGCGACTGTGTCATCGTAAAGGTACAAACGACAGCACTCGATCGCACCTCCGTTGTTGACCAATAGTTGGCTGATATCAGAAGGCAAAGACACGTCACCCATCGCAACCGAGTAACATGCGAAGGGTTGGAAGAACGCTGGCAGGTTATCGTGCTCAAGCGTCCCGTAGCCATTGGCCCACGGCCATTCAAAGCTACTGAGGGTGTCGGTTTCAGCTAACAGATTGACCAATCCGCCGGCACTGGAGCCAGCCTCCGCCATCTGTTTCAGGGTATCCGCAGCGCGACGCTCGCTGTCTGCACTAATGGGCGATCGCACCGGCGACAGCGTTCGCACTTTTAGCATGTTGGATTTCCTATGGTTTATTTTCAGAGATTCGTCAGACATAAAACGTCCCGCAGTTTACCCTTGAATGCCACGCTTTGGTAAAACCAGTCATCGCCGACCACGCAACATGCTGTGTGCCACCCTGAAGAAGGAGAGCTCAAATGAACACCCCCTTGCCTTACTCCCAGGCCTGCGAAAACAACAAAGCCCCCATTCTGGAAAAACTGCGTGACGTCTTTATGGCACCAGGTACCGTCCTGGAAATAGGAACCGGCACCGGCCAGCACGCCGAGCACTTCGCTGCGGCTCTGCCACACCTGAAATGGCAGCCCACCGACCACCCCAGAGCGGCGCACCTGGCCGTTGCCCGACTGCAACAGGCCGCCTTGCCCAACGTCCTCCCAATCCTTGAGCTGGACGTAAACCAAATGCCATGGCCTGTGTCCGCCTGTCGATGGGCATTCTCAGCAAACACAGCTCACATCATGGCCTGGGAGGAAGTTGAAAAGATGTTTCAAGGTGTCGGCGCCTGCCTTCAAAAAGACGGTGCGTTCTGCCTGTACGGACCGTTCAAGCATAAGGGCGGGTACACCAGCGAGAGCAACAAGGCGTTTGATCAGTCGCTGAAATCCCAAGCACCCCACATGGGCATCCGAGATATTGAAGCCCTGTCTGAGCTGGCCGAGGCCGTTGGCCTGCAACTCCGGGACGATTTTGCAATGCCCGCCAATAATGAACTGCTGGTGTTTGTTAGGGGCATCTGCGAGCCGTAGCCAATCCGCACAGCGAGATTTGGGTCCTGCCACGAGTACAGAGAGGGCTCAGCACTCGATCAAAAGCCCATATGGCCGTTCAAGAGCTACCCGCACCTCGCCGATTGAAAACACCCTGGCGAATTCCGCAAATCGCTGCCCCTCAAACCATAACTGCACCACCGGCAGCGAGAAAATACCCTGAGCCGCACACAGCGCACCGGCTGATGCCTGGCAATCAATGTAGGCAGTAACCAGCTTCGGGAATTGTTCACTGGAAAGGCGCTCCAGTTGGGGCTTGATAGCCTGGCAGACGCCACAACTTGCCCCGCCATATAGCAGCAGCACCGCAGGGTTGGACTGCAGCAATGTTGAGAGCTCGTCGTCCGAGCAGACGTTTTGCATCATCAAAACCTTAGAAGCATAACCGGCCTGATCTCCAGGGCCTGCCTGACGAACTCGGCGCCCGGCCACAGTAACAACCAGCAAAGCACTGCGAGATTGAGGACGACATTGAACCAGAAAGACACCTGGTACGAGGTCTTTCGGGTTTTATGACGAAAGAATTGCTGGCCCACCAGTGCCCCCGGCCAACCGCACAGGAGTTCAAACAGATGCAACCGCCCCTCAGGGACACGCCTCTTGCCGCTCTCAGCTGCCCCCTTGTCGACGGCATACATCAAGAAGGTCACTACACTCATTACGCCATAGGCCGCCGGCAACAGCACTGGCACATAACCCTGAACGTACAACACAGAAACCGCCCCTGCGACTGCAGCGGCAATCAACAGAGCAAACCAAACGCCCGTGGCGACCGCTACGCTGTGTCTCGCCACGCCAGCGTACTGGAAACTGGACGCCCTCAGCCGCCCCTTCTCATCTTTTGTCTGTGCGTAGACCACCTTGCGGCTGGCCGAGGGCCTGCCCCGGCCCTGATAGGCGCTGATGTGGGCAAACAGACGCTCGCCACCTTTCTCTGGCGTGATAAAACCGAAACCCTTGGCGTCGTTCCATGAGGTGAGTAAGCCTTTTTGATTCACGTGGTGCTTCCTTGATTAGTCTTTTCCGATTTTCCCTATATCACTGTTTCCGCAAGCGTGCTAAAAGATTGCGCCCGGCCGTCGCCTGGGTATTCTCTCCTTCAGGATATCAGCATGTCAGATAAATTTTTCTATAAAGGTCGGCAAGATGCCCGCCAGCACCACACGGCTTACGGCGGCTTTCAGACAAACGCCAGCCAAAAGAGCGGCAGCAAGAAGTACCCACTAACGCTGGTGGTTACCAGTGAAGCACGCAGGAAAGAAGTTGAGGCCCAGGTGGCCGCGGCGAAGCTTCACGCAACCATCTCCGTTGATACCCGCGAAGGCGCCGTTGAATCCGTCAACGAGCTCACGGCTATCCTGAATAAAACGGGAACAGTCACCACAGCAAAATCTCCCTCCCGCAACGACGCCTGCACTTGCGGTAGCGGACTCAAATTCAAGAAATGCTGCGGCTGAGAGTAACCGGGGCATAGGGGGCATTATTATGATTGTATGCGGAGTAGAACTGACCGGCAGCGATGCGGTGGTGTGTATGCTGAATATGGACCGGGGCCAATTCAACCTGCCCGACTGCAAAGTACGCAAACTGTCGCTACCGAAAAACCACAGCCGGGACGACCTGAAAACGTTTCAGGCCACCTTTGCGGAGTTGATGGCCGAATACGGAGTGGCCACGGTCGCGATAAAAGAGCGGATGCAAAAAGGCAAGTTTGCCGGTGGCGCCATCAGCTTCAAAATGGAAGCCGCCATCCAGTTGATTGCCGACTCTGAGCTGAACGTGACCCTGGTGCCTCCGGCCCTGATCAAATCCACCCTGGCGTCCAACCCCGTGCCCATCACCTTTGCCGACACAGGCCTGAAAGTCTTCCAGGAAAATGCTTTTATTACCGCCTATGTGGCACAGCTTCAGGCTCGTTGAGGCGGCTATCAAGATAGTGTTCAAGCTCAGAGTTATCGTATATGATAACAAAAAGGCAAAGGAGCACCCATGGATTGGGAGATTGAATTCTACGACTCAGTAGGCGAAGAGTTGGCTAAGATGCCGCCAAAGATTCAGGCCAGAATGATTCGGCTGATGGAATTGATGGAGAAGCACGGGGCCAACCTTGGAGAGCCGCACACAAAGTCTTTAGGTGGTGAGCTGTTTGAAATCCGAGCAAAAGCCAAAGAAGGAATAGGTAGAGGAATCTTCTGCTACATGCAGGGCAAACGGATCATCATCCTGCACGTGTTTGTAAAAAAGGATCAAAAGATACCGAAGAAAGACCTAGAGCTCGCGAAAGAGCGTTTAAAGGAGGTCAAAAAATCATGAATTTCAAACAGTTCAGACAAAAGGCACTCGAAAATCCGGAAGTTCACCAGGAGTACGATGCCCTCCAGGAAGAATTCAGCCTGATCGACCAGTTGATCGCAATGAGGACTAAAGCAGGCCTTACTCAGGAAGACGTTGCGAAAAAGCTCGGAACCAACAAAAGCAACATCTCGAGGCTTGAGAGAGGCCGTAGCAACCCAAGCTGGGGAACGCTCAACAAATACGCAGCAGCCTGTGGCTTTCGGGTAAAACTGG
Source organism: Marinobacter sp. tcs-11 (assembly GCF_002049515.1). Lineage (NCBI taxonomy): Bacteria > Pseudomonadati > Pseudomonadota > Gammaproteobacteria > Pseudomonadales > Marinobacteraceae > Marinobacter > Marinobacter sp. tcs-11. The sequence goes on from NZ_LLYU01000025.1 coordinate 45,162, forward strand.
AAGCAATTGAATACGACCCAGCCTCTCAGCATTGATCGCCAGTCCAATACGGTTTGGATTTGGGCAATTGCCAGGACTGAAGCAGGAAACGACTTCGCCATGACAAAACCCAAACGCATCTACCTGGCCGGCCCGGAGGTGTTTTTCCCACACGAAGAACACAACACTATCGTCGCCGAGAAAAAGCGCCTGCTGCGCGAAGCCGGCTATGAAGGCATAGACCCACTGGACACCGCCCTGACGTTTTCCGACGAGGAAGCGAAACCGGCGCGCGGCCACCGGATCTACCAGGCCAACCGCGAACTGATGGACAGTTGCGACGCCGTCATTGCCAACCTCACCCCCTTCCGAGGCATCAGTGCGGACCCGGGCACGGTGTTCGAAGTCGGCTACATTATCGGCCAGGGCAAAGCTGCATTCGGATTCACAATGGACCGCAGGCACTACCGTGAACGCGCGGGCGCAGCCGATCGGGATGAACTGGGCCACAGCATTGAAGACTTCGAGATGAGCGACAACCTGATGATTGAATGTGGCCTCCAGGAGTCCGGTGGCCAGCTACTCGTGGCAGAACAGCCCGGCGAACACCGGTTTTTCTCGGCTGAACTGTTCCGCCGTTGTGTTCAGGCGCTGATAGACTACTCCAACTCCAGGTAATACTCACTCGCTACCGCCAAGTTCTGCCTGAGTAATCTGATATATTTCCGGACTCTAGGCTTCCCAAAACGCTGCAAGCTCAACCACCTTAAAGCCGTGGCAGTCCCTCTCCGGCATATCACTGGGCAAGTTCGGGGCCGCCCCCTGCTCCAGCAAGGCGCGATAGAGCTGTTCCGCTCCTTGTGCGGTCGAAGTAAGCGCAGCCGGTAGAATATCTATTGTCGATAGCCTAGACCGGGTTGTTCCCAATATCGGAGAGCAATCCAATCGGTGCCAATTCCGCAGTGACAATTGTGAAGCTACCAATACCAAGTGCGGTCACGGCAACCCAATCACGCCAGGTTGTGGTTCTAGCGTACATTTTTCTCACCTCCCTGCGTTGCGCCATGAGACTGTGTGCCCAACCGGTCTTCCTTGAAGGCCAATTTTGCCGCTGTAATGGCATTCATTGCGGCAGGAATTCCCGCATATACAGCAACTTGGAGGACAATCTCGACAATTTCCTCTTGCGTCACTCCAATATGCAGCGCTGCGCGCATATGAAACTCCAATTGGCCTGGTGCCGTGCCTACGGCAGACAACATGGCGACAGTGAGCATCTCTCGTGTTCTAAGTGATAACCCCTCACGCGCCACTACATCAGCAAAGGAAAACCCGAGAAGTATTTCTACAGCCTCGCTGTGAAACTCATCAAGGCTTGCGGCAACCTTTCCCGGCGCGGCCGGGTCGAGTGATTCGAGTAGATTTAAAGCTTGAGTGCGGCGATCAGAGCCTGGAGAACTCATACATTCACCCCCTTCATGCCTTCCTCGCTGTAACGCTCACCCACTACTGGCAGTGACTCAGTGGCGGTTTCGAGCTCCCGCTGCTCCGCTACGGTAAGACTGACATCTGCTGCTGCGACATTCTCTTCTAGGTAGCGCAACTGCTTGGTACCAGGGATTGGAACGATATCGTCCCCTTGGGCTAACAGCCACGCCAATGAGAGCTGAGCTGGCGTGCACCCTTTAAGCTTGGCTTTTTCAGCTATAACATCGGCAATTCGGCGGTTCGCGCCGATTGCTCTTTCCGCAAACCGTGGGAGGTGAGCACGAAAGTCGTTATGATCGAACTCTCCAGGGTCTTGAAATCGCCCTGTCAGAAAACCTCGGCCCAGGGGGGAGTATGGAACAAAACCAATACCCAACTCACGGCATGTCGGCAGAACATCGCGCTCTACCTCTCGAGCCCAAAGTGAATACTCAGTCTGAATAGCGGTAATCGGGTGCACCGCATGAGCCCTTCGTAAGGTTTCAGCGCTCACTTCACAAAGACCAATACGGGCGATTTTCCCTGATTGAATGAGCTTCTCAAGCCCGCCAATCGTCTCCTCTATTGGCTCCTCCGGATTGACGCGATGCACGTAATACAGATCGATTTGCTCAATTCCTAACCTACGAAGAGAGGCTTCGCATGCCCTGCGCGCATAGTCGGAACCGTTCTTCAAGCTCCGCTTATATTCGCCAGGATTACGCACAATGCCGAACTTAGTCGCGACGTGAACAGGCGCCTTACTACCGGCTAGAAATCGACCGATAAGCTCCTCATTGTGGTGCGGCCCATACATGTCGGCGGTGTCGAAAAAGTCAACGCCGAGCTCCACCGCCCTTTCCATTACACGCAACGACTCACTGTCATCACGGGGCCCATAGAACTCGCTCATCCCCATGCACCCTAATCCGATCGATGAAACGGAGAAGCCTGTTCCAAGCACTCGTTTTTCCATGTCTGACTCCTTGATGTCTAGAACTAAATCGTGACAGACTCGAAAAATGGAAAATACAAACAAATTTGGCAAAAGGATTTCCATTATCGGAAACGAGATGCCGAGGGGCATGGTTTGGGATGACACCCGCGCCTTTCTGGCAGTGGCCCGTTGCGGCACGCTAAGCGCCGCAGCCCAGAACTTGAATGTAGGCATTGCGACACTTTCACGTCGCATCGAGCGGCTTGAGTCGGCACTAAAACTTCCGCTTTTCGTACGTCAGCAATCGGGATACGAGTTAACTGAGGACGGTGCTGAGTTGATAGAAAAGGCCGAAGCCTTGGAGGCTGCAGCGCACGCGTTTGCCGTAGGCGCAGACACCCAAGCGCAGATGAGTGGCCACGTGCGTCTGGCTACAGCGGAAAATGTCGCCACCGAACTCATACTGCCGGAACTCCCGGCATTTCGAGCCCAATACCCCGATCTGTTGGTTGAGCTGGTTACAGACATATCAACCGCCAACCTGCATCGACGCGATGCGGATTTAGCATTGCGAATGGTGCGGCCAGAAAGGGGCAACGTCACACTTCGTGCTCTTGGCACCTTGGGGTATGGACTCTACTGCAGCACGTCCTATGAGCTAAGACGTGAGAGCAACCCGGACCTAGGTTACTACGATACGGATGATTTCATTACCTGGGGGGAAATGTACTCACATTTGCCTGCCGCTCAGTGGATAGAGCGGATCTTGCGTGGAAGAAGACCCGCCCTGACAACCACTTCACTAGCCACCCAGGTGGCCGCAGCAAAGGCAGGGCTTGGGCTCGCACTGTTGCCACATTTCATCGCTCGGAACTCAGGACTCGTTTGTGTCGACACCGATCTTGGAGTCGATCAGCCTATCTATCTCGTCATACAAACCGACTTGGCAAAGTCTAGACGAATCAGGGCCCTGGCAGACTTTCTAATAGACGTGGTGGCCAGAAACAGTGAGCGCTTGGGCGGGTAACGTATGCCTCCATTTCTTCTAGCTACACGCAGATCTATTTCAGCGCTGCGCTGATCGTCGACTCGCATTCAAAGTAGCTCACTCGCTGCCGCCAAGTACTACCCGAATAACCTGATACATTTCCGGATTCCGGGCCTCCAAAAACACCGCAAACTCAAACGCATTGAAGCCATGGTAGTCCTTCTCCTGCATATCAATTGGCAGGTTCGGGTCCGCCCCCAGCTCCAGCAAGGCGTGAAGGTAGTCCACATTGGCATAGAGTACGGCCTCATGCACCGGCGTCAGCCCGTTGTAATAGCCATTCACCGGCTCTCCCCGTGCCGCAAAATGCCGAAGCAACCCATAGCCTCGGCGCGTCATGATCGAGTCAGGTTCGTGCGTATCCAGCGTAGTGCCCACAAAATTAACCAGAGGCTGAGAACAACCGTCCATCGCGGTCATCGCTTTACCACAGCGCTCATAAGGCCAATCGAAATTTGTCAGAAGCCAGTAGGCAACGGCAGGCCGGATCGCCAGGCTGTTGAAATCCGAAGGGCTCCAGGGCACTTCTTCGGGATCAAGAATCGCTATGACGGATAACCCCCAGGCATCGGAGCCAAACGCCCAGGTGCGATAAAACATCGGATATAACGTCAGGGCAATCACCAAGGCCCCTCCGCAAAGCGTCAGTGCCTTTTTGTGACTCAGGAAATATTTAATCAGCACGCTATTCATCCTTGAGGAAGTCAACAATGCCGACAGATGCTCCTCACAAGAGCAAGCCGACAATTAACAACACTGCAACGCAACCATACAAAAGCAACGGAGGCACTACCGCCCACAGGGTCATTCGCAAAGGCAATTGTGTGGATACATCACCAATTTTCGCCGCTGAGCGATTAAGCCGGCTTGATGGTACTGACCGAAGAACAAGAAACGTAAATACATAGCCGCTTCTCATTAATCGGCCCAGAGGGTCGTTGCCCCAGATTTTCCGGTGTTCCAGTGCAGAGGTTCCAGGGCGAGAAATTCTTTCCTCGATTGTCGACACTCGAGAGAAGGCCAACGTTAGCATGATGCATAGTGAAACCAATCCCAAAACAAGCGCTCCAGCCCCGATGAATGCAGCTGTTATCTGGAGCGTGTCATTCATCTATCGTTACCTCGTAAATTACTTCACCAACATCTTCACCGATGCCTCCAACTACTGCCCCGCCGGCGAAACCGCCAACACCCGCCATTATGATTCCGCATGCGATACCACCTGGGCCTGCTGTCGCAAGCCCTATGGCCCCACAAACTAATGGTCCAGCAAATGCACCCGCGCTGCCACCAATGGCAGAACCAGATAGTCGACCACCTTCGACGTACTTAACGCGCCTGCATTCAGACGCTTGTCCTGCTGTGCACGCCGCATGAATTTTCATTCCCGAAGCAGCAACATCGAGCCCAATCGAGAGATAGCCAACACCCTTTGCATACTTGGCGCCCGCCGCAACCCGCTCAAAATTGGTGGCGTATCCGGGTATGTCACCCACCCCAGCCTTATTCCAGTGATTAACAATACTTTTCGACGACAACCCCAGCGCTCGTTTCAGCTTGGCATCGTCATCCAGCGACATTCCCCGGCGGGCAATGCTTCCCAAAGCAAAATCCAGTTCCTTGAAAAGCGCCCGCCGTTTCTCGAAGAACTCCGAATGGTTTAGATGGCCGTGTTTGCGGTAACTCTCCTGATGAAGACGCTCAATGTTCCTCAACGTCTTCTCAATACTGCTGATCTGCTTCGACACCATCACGGCGCCTGCACCCAGCCCCGCCGAACCCGTTGAGGTAATGGCTTCCAACAAGTCATAATACTTAACGAGGAACTCCGCCTCGTCCTGCTTCAGCGACCTCACCTGAGCATTTACGCTAGCAGCCACCTCCATCAATTCGGCTTCTTTCTGGGTGCATTCCGTGCTCTCAGGGTCGCCCAATACAATCATCTCACCGGGCAACACCTGTGCGCCAAGATCCGGATTCAACCAGTCAAAGCTATTTGGTTTTGCCGAGGCATCGCCGTACAGAGCGCTCAACAATTCTGTTTTGCTCATGGGTGCCTGAACGACATGGAAGCCCGGCTCTATCTCGGGCTCTGGCTGACCATTAGTTGGAGTTGAAGTCACACCTGGCCCAGTCATACTGGATGCTACCGGCCCACCTGCCACAGGATTACTCGCACCACTCCCGGAACCATTGGTCCTTGGTGATGCAGGAATAGCGCTGCCAGAGTGAGTAGCAGGAGGTGCCGCCCGTGAAGCGATCTTTGACGGCGCGGGTGAGATCCCTGAAAACGGCGCAGGCGAATGGCTATCACCAATCACAACGCTACCAGTGCCGATCGTGACACCACCACAAGAGATTGCACTGCCAGTCACAGCGGCTGGAATGCCATTAATCAGTACCGTTGCAGAACCCGCAGCAATAGCACGAGGATGAGGAGGGTGCTTTGGTTTGGAGTGTGGCGAGAGAGGGTCGCCAACGCGGGCGACGGGCTTGCCATCAATCAACACATCGGGTGAGCCGGCAATCACCGGAGTGGGAGGGAATCCTTGGTGGTCTGTTCCCAAGTCACCCAACAGCACAACTTTCTTGCTCATTCCTGAATCCTTCTATCCTTGAAGATTTACGCAGACTTCCCTGGGCCGCCGTCAATGGCAACCAACCAAGACATGGTAAACAAAGCCGAATGATTTCCCAAGCATAGCCGGGCGCTCAATAACCATAACGTGATATCAATACGCCGAGGGGGCCAAGGATTGTCGTCGGTAGCAGCTTAAGGATTAACCGGTTTTACCACTAACTTTACTCACAAAAGCTGTGGATAACTGTGTTGGAAACCTCGGATTAAACACTCTCAAGCCCCGTGTCGCGGGGGCTCGGGAAACTTGATGCAAAAATGGACGATGCGCAGTTAGGCACACTGCCCCAGCGCAGACGCGTTACATTTCGTCAGCAACACAAGTGTCTCAGCAGTTACCCTTTTTCGCCTGGCCCGGTGGGCAGAAATGGCCGCGAGACTTCCGGTAAGACCCACGATCATCGTCATACCGACGGCGATCATAATCATAATCGCGATCGTGTTCCCTTTGGTCCCGGGTAGTCACGGCCGTTCCCGCTGCCGCACCGACAGCACCGCCAAGAATCGCTCCGTCTCTGCCACCCACCTCGTTGCCGATGGCGGCCCCCAGTGCGCCGCCAATACCTCCACCCAGCGCGGCTTCGGCGGTATCACCCGCAACGGCACCCAACGAGGTGGCACTCAGAGACAGAAAAACGAGCAGTGATTTCATATTCATGATGTAAATCCCATGGTTCAGGTGGTCTGACTTGTCCTGTATCGCGGGTGGGAGACCCTGTTCTCATCGCCCCACCAGGCACCTGTCAGTTTTGAACCATTCGAGAATAACAGAGTCACACGAGAAGCCACCCCTTACATTTTATTTATACTTCAACAGGTTACAAATCCTTAACAGCTGGCTTCCGGGTTCAGATGCACGATCAGCGGCTAGACTGGGCAGACCGGAGGCGGCAACGTCGGCCTGATTCCTGAACAGCTTTATCACGAACTTTACTCACAAAAGCTGTGGATAACTGTGTTGGAAACCTAGGGTTAACCAGGCGACAACCTTGCGCCACGGGGGCTCAGGAAAGTTGATGCAAAAACCGACGATAGCAATGAATCTGCCATAAACAGGGCGCCGAAACTCAATAGGAAACGATAGACCCCATCATCGTACTCACCTCAACTGGCTATCCTTACTGCCCCGCCGATTAAAACCGCGTGATGTCGATTGCTGCTTCTCAAGCGCAGACTGGCAGGCAATACAAAGCCGAACACCCGGAATTGCCTTACGGCGAGCTTCGGGAATCGCCCGGCCACACTCGTCACAATAGAGCGCACTCTCACCGCTACCAAGCTGACTCCGTGCCCTTTGCACTTCATCTTCAATACTCGCATCTATCTGATCCTGAACAGCGCCGTCCCGTGACCATCCACCAGCCATAGCGTTCTCCGATCATCAATTGAATTGATTCAGCCTAGGAGTCTGCGCGGCAGAAGCTACATTCTGGCACAATAGATCAAAATTCTTCAGCAACAGGATGACTGATGGGAACCACTTTCCGCCCGTATTCGCCTGGCCAGGAACTGCTTCTTCCCCCGAG
>NZ_LLYU01000026.1:0-51901 GCF_002049515.1 Marinobacter sp. tcs-11
GGCGGGAAATAGGCAAAAATCGAACAAAACAGAGGGTGATAACGCCAAAATCGCGCTTGAATGGCTTTTTTTCGAGTTGAAAAGCGATTCAGCGATAAATCAGGCGTTAATCAGACCCTCCTTAGATCCGAAGGTCACTCTTTTCATCCATTTGTTGTAGTAATAATCCCGATCTTCGTCCTTACCGCCACTCTCAAACCATTCGTCGTATTCCGGACTATTCTCGAATTTTTCTGGTTTGTTATTTGAAGCCATTTTTCAATCCTTTTTAGTTTGGGGGTGAAGTATTAAAGAGGCAAAGCGCTCGCAGCGCTCGATATGCCTATTTCAGCGTTTAGTCCTTTCAGATTCCATTTTGGCGCATGCCTCTTCAACTCTTGGTAGAATTTCTTTTTTTGCAAATTTTCCTACATTAAATAATCCTTTACCCAAAGCTTTAAAGCTTGATTTAACTTTCTCTGGTCCATATCTGGCATCGAATAAATCATCTGAAACATTCAGATATTCACTTTCTTTTTTATCTTTGCTCATGAGAAAGAGTGCTCCTTCGAGTATTATCTATCAATTATCCTAAAGTGTTTTTTTCGCTTTTCAATGTATTGTTACAAAAAAAACTATTTTGGAGTTTAAGGAGACTCTGAATAAGTCCCCAAAATCAGCAATAATATGGCCATTGTCAACCGCATAGGATCGTTGCCACCTTGGACCAGATCACCTTCTCCGAAGCCGAGTACCAGACCAAGAAGCGCGAAACCCGCCGCGAGATCTTTTTGAAACGGATGGATAAGCTGATTCCGGGGAAGCAGTTGGAAAAGAGAGTAGCCCGTTATTACCCCAATGGCCAGAACGGACGGCCTCCCTATCCGTTGTCGGCCATGCTGCACGTTCACTGCATGCAGTTGTTCGATAACCTCAGCGATCCGGCCATGGAATACGCATTGTACGAGATCGAATCTATGCGCCAGTTCGCTGGCCTGAAGCTTGATCGTCTACCAGACTAAACCACAATCCTTAAGTTTCGTCTTTTTTTGGAGCAGTATGGTCTCGGCAAAGTGCTGCTCAAAGAAGTGAACAAGCAGCTGGAGAAAAACGGCCTGATGCTGCGTGAAGGTAGCATTGTTGATGCCACCATCATTTCCGCACCGAGCTCCACCAAGAACGAGAGTGGCCGACGTGATCCGGAAATGCACTAAACCAGGAAGGATAACCAGGGGCTTCGTTCACACATTCAAGGATAGGGGAGAAATCAAATAGATCCAGCTTGTACTTACTGTCTTCATTAGCGACAGCTCTCCTAACCATGACCTTCACCGTAAAGAAAAAAGGGACGGTGTGCGTATTCCAGACACAGGGCTGCCACTGATTCCAGTGACCCTGACCCAGTTTCATTACCGCTTATTGTCAGAAAAATCCGGCTAATAAACGCCAGCTTTTCCTCAGAACTAATGCTCGCTTTGCGACCATGCTGCACATTGGTTTTCCTCGGGCTAGTCAGCAGGCTGCACACAGTTGCATCGGTCTGGGTTTTCTAACGTTTGCGATCAGTATTCACCCACCGCCGAATCCAATCCAAAGCACCCTCTGACGGGCTTGAATTACACACCCCGCGAACCTCGCCAACCACCCAGGTTTTATTCTGATACTCGAGCGATATGGTTAAACGCTCCGGCTGGACCATCCGGTAAATGAACACTTCCCCGAGGGCGACCGGCACGTCATAGCTGCCGACGCAATGGCGCATGGTTGCCCCTTCTTCCAGAAGTTCCAACCAGGAGCCCAACGGCTCTATACCATCGATTGGGGCAAGGGGCGGTTTCGGATAGTCGCCGTGCTCCTCAGAAAGCTCCTTCGCCAGGTCTTGGCGTTTCTCTTCGGAGTTTCGGCTGTTTGCCCGGTTGAAACGTTCAACCAAACGGTCATGTTGGGCCTGAAGGGTTTCTCTGGAATGAATTGCAGCAAGGGCCTGTTCGTTACCGCCGGCCATGGCGAGCGAATCCCGAATCATCCGGCATAGCCAGGACAGCTCCACAGCCGAGGTGTGTTCGTCCACCAGATTCAGCAATCCGGGCCACAACGGTTGCCGAACGCGATTCAGCAAACGAAGGTGGTTCACATGGAGGTGAGGGTGGTGCCGCATCAAGGCTAAGTACTCGGGGTTCTGAAGTGCGGCGCGAGTATCTTCCAGCTCCCAGGGTAATAAAGGTGACAAGGCCAGGCGACGGACTAATCGAACGAGGGATCTGCTGCCCGGAAGCCCAACTGCTTTAAGAATATCGGAGCGTTTACCGGCCAGAAACGCGTTAAACCGTTCGAGCGACCAGGACTGTTCACGCGCATGATCCACCGCCAGGATAAACAGTAGAGGAGCGTCCTCGGCCAATTCCCGAGCCGCTGCCGAAGCCGCACAGGCCTGTGCGAGCACAAAGTCCATGGCGGGCATCAACGCAGTGATGGCTGATACTGCTTTCGGCAGGGCATCACACAGGCGCCTTCCTTCATCATCTTCCAGCGTAAACAGCGGTAACCCGGGCGGCTCCAGGAACTGGCCAGAGGCAATCTGACCCTCATCGTTATAGCTGGCCCAACGCAGGGGATGCTCTGAATCCCAACGATTAACCTCAACCCGGATCGGGTAATTGAGTATCTGGCTCAGGTCGTAAACGGTGGTGGTGCTGGTCATACAATCAAGCTCTTCGACGATCTTCAGGCAGGATAATCCAGCCATACGACAGTGTGGGTCGCCTAAGCCGTAAAACGTTGACTACACTGCCTCAGAAAGAACGGCCAAGGATGCAGCTATGTGCGGACGGTACAACGTAACCGACTCTCCGGAAGTCCAAGCGCTGATGGAACAACTGGGACTGCCCGGTGTCGCACCCAGACCCCAGCACAACGTCCCGCCGGGCGGAATCGGTGAGTTTGTCATAGAAGCGGCGGATGACCGGTACCTGTTGCCAGGGATCTGGTCACTATTAATTGAGCCGAACCCGAACGGCTATGGTTTCCGGCCCAACCCGAAATTTCACACCTTCAATGCCCGCAGTGATCGGCTGACCAGCAGTCCGTTATGGAAAAAGGTGTATCCGACCAAGCGTTGCATTATTCCAGTCAGCGCATTTCACGAATGGAAGGGTAAGCAGGTCTACAACATTCACCCGCAGAATGAGGCCACTGCACTGGCGGGGCTCTGGCAATCCTGGCATTTCGGGGAAGAGCAGGTGAATTCCTTCACCGTCATCACGCTGCCGCCGCACCCGAGCTTCAGCCATATCCACCCGAAAAGCATTCCGCTGATGCTGCGGCCAGAGGAGTTTGATCTGTGGCTGGATCCAGAATTTCACGAGACGGATGCGTTTCGGGGGCTGATTCGAACGCATATTTCTGCACCGTTGGTGTGCGAGCCGGTGCGGAGTACTCATAACTTGGAGCCGGTAGGCGGTGTGGAGGTTATCTCTGCCGATGGTTAGCTGTTTTTAACGAACCCACCAGGAAATAAAAAACACCGGCGCAACCACCAGAATCGGAATTTTTAACCACACCGGGAAGGCTTCCCATTCCTCCCAGCCGACACCGTGGTCATTGAAATAGCTGGTGCACAGCATCGACACCACAACCCAGAGCACCACACCCAGCGCAGCTAAAATCAGAATCATCACGCACCTCGCTGGATGTTAAAGACAAACGTCATCGCATTGGCTTTGCTGATGGTTAGCACGTGAATACTGGCGGCATCTTCGTGCATCTCCAGATTGAGCAACTCCAGCACAGAATTCGAATAGCGAAGCTCTTCAAACCATCGGGCATAGAAATGCTGAACGACTGCGGAAAGATCATCTGACTTGGAGACGAGCTCGCAGCGCAAGAGGGCATCGGGGCAATCGGGCTGCTCGCGAATGAACGATTGCTCGCTGAACACCGGGTCGTTGTGGATCAGGGCATTAAAGATGTCGTGCTGGAACCCCAGCATGGTGGCGTCGAAATCGTAGGTCTTTGGGGTAAACCCATGTTCTAGCAGGAGGGAGGCAAAATTGTGTTTATTCAGGGCAGGGCTCCTTGTGTCGTTGGCAGAACTGGCCACCGGCTTTACTTGGCCAGCACAAGAATCTAGCATGACGTAGCGTCAGAATGTGTCGCTTATGCTGTCGACTTCGAGAAAAGACAAGGATCCAGTTATGTCCAACACGGCCGTTCGCTACCTCACCATGCTCCGGATGGTGCCCCGGTACCCAAGATCCATCACCACCACCGAACTGGCGAGCCGCCTGGAAGAGCAGGGCTTTTCGGTCACCATGCGCTCGATCCAGCGGGATCTGGAAAAGCTGAGTGCGGATTTCCCTTTGTTGGTTGATGAAAACTCCCGGCCTTACCGCTGGTCGTTCGACCGCAATGCGACCATGGACATCATACCGGCGCTGGATCTGCCGGCAGCACTCACGTTTGAGCTGGCGAAGGCCTACCTCTCACCAATGCTGCCCCCAAGGGCGCTGTCCCACTTAAAGCCTCACTTCGATGAAGCCCACCGCACGCTGTTGCGTGAAAAGAACCCCCTGGGCCAATGGCCAGACCGGGTCAGGGTGATCAATCGGGGATTAGGAGGTGCGCGCCCGCCCGTTGATGCCGATGTTCTGGAAGTGGTCACCGAAGCCTTGCTCCGGGAATACCAGTGCAAACTCACCTACCAGGCTCGCAGCTGGCCAGAGCCGGAAGAGATTGTGGTGCATCCATTCGGGCTCATCTTCCGGGACCCGAACGTGTACCTGATTGGTACCATCGAAGGCAGGGAAGGGGTTCGCCAGCTGGTGCTGCACAGGGCCACGGCCGGTGAAGTAGTGGAAGAGCGAATCGAGCGCCCGGAAGATTTCGATCTGGATTTATACATCCACTCCGGCGCCATGGGCATTCTGAAATCCGATGAGCCGGTGTATCTGAGGTTACGCTGCGACAAACCGGTGCTGAACCACCTGATCGAATCCCCACTGGGGTTTGATCAGATCACCACCGAGATTAATGACCAGACCTTCGAAATGGCCGTCACCGTGGGCGACACTCAGGACTTGCGCTGGTGGCTCACCGCTCAGGCGGTGCATTGCGATATTCTGGAGCCGGCGTGGTTGCGGGATGAGATTGAGGACACGCTAAAGCAGGGACTGAAGCGGACGCGAAGGATCGGTAACGCATGAGTCATTCCCCCAAGGATTCAATAATCACCGTTTTACCTTTGGCCCGCGCATAGTTCAGGGCGGACGCGGTACCCCGGGATTTGCCATCCCAAAAGGCGATCACCAGATCCGCCGTATCAACGATGGTACGGTTACGAATCGGGCCGGCCCCACGGCCGTATTGTTTCCAGTCGGGTTTGATCACGGCAATAGGCAGCTCGTGTTCCCGGGCCAGTTGCTCTGCCAGAGCATCCGCGCCTTTTGCACCGCCAGAGATGATGTGCGCGGGCAGCCAGGGTTGGAGCACACGCTCCAGGCGGTCGTAGTCAGTAAAGTGGCGAGAACCGATAACGGCGATTTTGCGCATAGCGAGCTCCACAGACTGGTAGACAGGACTGAGAGCTTAGCGCCAGTTAGCGACTAACCTTGTCGCTTTGAGTATGATTCGCCACCCCAAACGGAATATGTACCATCGGCACATTCCCCGCATCCGACTGCAGGTGGCTGCGCTGGTCATCGAAGAACATATGAGGCTTTAGCACATTCAGAATGCGGTCTTTCTTCATGCCGCCCAGGAAAAACACCTCATTGGCATCCACGCCCCAGTGTTCCAGGGTGGTAATCACACGCTCGTGGGCAGGGGCGCTTCGGGCGGTGACGATAGCGGTGCGCAAGATGCGCTGGTAATCCGGATCGGTTTCCTGCGCCTCATCTTCCAGTTGCTGCAGCAGTGACAGCTTTCTGAACAGATCAGCCAGTGGGCCAGGGCTGTGGGGAATGCGGGCCTTGGAGGTTTCGTGGGCGTGGAATGCTTCCAGCTCACCACCTTTATAAACCCGCTCCGACGCATCATCGGCAATCACCCCATCGAAGTCGAAAGCAATACGCAGCTCGAAATCGTCCTCGTCATCCACCACAGGGGACGGCAGCACCGTGCCTGCCGGGTATTTGTAGTCGATGGCGTTTAGAACATCCTGCTCATTGGACGACAGGAACAGAGACGCATTGAACGCCGGAATATAGGGGTAGGGTGACTTGCCCTCCAGAAACGCCGCCCGGGAGATATCGAGCCTATGGTACTCAATCGACCGGAACACCCGCTTACCGGTGATTGAGGAGTTGCGGGACAGCAGTACCACTTCCACCGGCGAGCTCTCCGGAAACCGCTTGTTGATGTTCAGAAACCGCCGAACAAACGGAAACGCCACCCCCTTGTCCAGCGGGACCTCCAGATGCTCTTCCTGGTAATCCCGGTAGGCAATGGCACCCTGCTCCTGAAACACCCTGTCAGACTCGGACAGGTCAAACAGGGCGCTGGAGGCTACAGCGATAACGAGTTTTTCTTCTATGGGGTAGGGCAATGCGAATTCTCCAATTCATCCTAAGCGGCGCAACGCTTCTTCCCGTGCAACGTCCCAACTGGAATCGTCGGTAGGCAATCCGTTAGCTCCCAGTGGTGGCACCCCGTGCTCTTTCCGTCGGGCGTTTACCTTCTCGGTGTAGTCCACACTCATAGGATTAATACCACGGCGACGGTCATTGGCATCTGCGATGGAATCCATCATGGCATCGTATTCTTCCGGGAACAGTTCGTAGTGTACATCGTGGATCAGCTTGTTGAGCTTATCCAGCTTCCGGCACTCCTCCTCGGACAAACCCTCGCGTTCTGCGGTGCGTTTCTTGAGCATTTCTTTTTCGGCACGATTCATCGTTTTCTCCCTGTTCAGTTCAACTGCGATCAGTCTAGGCCAGTTGGGCGACACATATTGTCGCAGACGTCCCTTAGAATAAATTTATCAACAAAAGGAGGGATGAATGACCACGTGATTGGCGAAAAACACTTTGCAACATGTAAACAATAGTTACGTTTGTTGGAATTCACTCCAACTTCACGCAGTATTGCTTATACTCGGAATGCAACGCAGCCTAACTTTTCTGAACTTGGCGGGCTGGCTGAGCAGAGAGATTTACCAAACAAGGACGAAAGATGTACGACCTGATCGGCGATATTCACGGCCACGCCACTGAACTCAAAGCCCTCCTCACCAAGATGGATTATCGCGAAATAGACGGCGTGTGGCAGCACCCCGAGCGTAAGGTCATTTTCCTGGGTGACTTCGTAGACCGCGGCCCGGAACAGTTAGAAACCGTCACCATTGCCCGAAACATGGTTGAGAAGGGCCACGCTCTGGCGGTGATGGGTAACCACGAATTCAACGCAGTAGCCTGGGCTACGGAAGACCCGCAAAACCCTGGTGAACATCTTCGCCCCCATATTGATAAGAATCTTAAGCAGCACAGAGCCTTTCTGGAGCAAGTAGGTGAGGGGAGCGAGCTGCACCACAGTATGATCGAGTGGTTCAAAACCTTGCCGGTGTATTTGGATTTACCGGATTTTCGGGTAGTACATGCCTGCTGGCACCCGGAGCATCTTGCGGCCATAGCCAAGTACACCGATAAAGAAAATCGGTTACTTCCTGGCACCTGGGAGGCGGCAAGTCGAAAGGGCTCAGAAGCCTATGAGGCCGTTGAAACTCTTCTCAAAGGGTTGGAGATTCCGCTTCCGGGCGACCATCACTTCTTCGACAAAGATAAGAATAAGCGAACCAACATCCGCACTGAATGGTGGCGCGAGGGTGAGCTGACCTATCGCGATCTTGCCATGGTACCGGAAGAGGTCATCGATAAAATTCCCCACGAGCCAGTAGCTTCTCATGTTTTACCTGGTTACGACGGTGAGAAGCCGCTGTTTGTGGGGCATTACTGGATGAAAGGGGAGCCGGCTCCACTGAATGAGCGCATTGCTTGCCTGGATTACAGCGTTGCAGGTGGGCCCGGGGGAAAATTGTGCGCATATCGGTTCGATGGAGCACAAAGGTTGAAAGCAAAGTGTTTTACTTGGGTCCAGGAACAGTAAGGCGCAGATTATAAAAATTTTTGCTGATTTAGCTGGCGAAAGCAGTAGCTATGGTCAATTAAATCGTCCAAAGCAAAAGAAGAAATGCCGTAAAAAGGACTTTCAAATGGATATGGGCATGAGAAGTAAGTCAAAAGCCTGGGTGAATGAGTTTTTGTTCATTAGAGGTATGATTTCGGGGCCAGATGGAAGTCCGTTATACCTATACCACGTGACTGATGAAGAATTTGCCTATCTTCCGACTTTATTGAGACAGACTTTGCCCGATATCGAGAGTCCCGTGCATTCGGTATATTGGTCGGCTGCTTTCTGTCTTTTCGTTGCTGAAAAATATCGCAGAGAATACGACGGCACCAACCTCGGATGGTCTTGGGAGGGATTCGAGAAACCGCTTTCAATCAAGCTTCCAAGTTTGCGTCATTCAGAAATTGTCAGAAAAGGGCTGGAGTTTTGGCGACGTCCAATTCGCCTGAGAACCAATGGTCATGATTATCTTGGCTCTCTGTTTGATGAAGGTGGATTACCCTGGCGCCTGATTCAGAGTGACACGCACGGCTTCGGTCGGGCTGTTCGTGGGACGATTTCTAACTATTATCGAGTCCAGCAGTTAGGCGGCGACATAGCTTCGACTGTGTCGAATTACGCCCAGTATTTTCCGCAGACATTTAGGACCCATGAAAAATATCTATTGATCGCATCCATTGTTGAGTGGCTGATGGGAATTGCAGAAGCCCATCCCATTGCATCAATTGAAGATCCGGCCGATTACCTTGACGAGCATGCACCTGACTGGCGAAAGCTTTCTCCTCTCCCTGTGAGCGAGGGTAATGCGCGCAATCTCATCAATGAATGGCTTAAAGATGCTGGCAAGAGTCGATCTGAGAAAAAGCGGATTGAAGCAGACGAGAAAAACTTTTCCTGTGATCACTGGTTAAAAGGCACCTATGAAAATTGGGCGCTCGAAACAGAGGTATTTCTGCCTTCAGAACTTTCGATTTCGCTTGAAGGTGCCCCCATTCAGAGCACTAGGGTAGAGGTCGCTTTCTACGAAGGCGATGAACTGCTAAGGCGATCAGGAATTGTTCATGGCAAAGTGAATGACGATCGTTCGCAGATTACGTTAAAGATTAACAACCGAGTAATTCGAGTTGGCCGGGTGAATCCGGAGCTCCCTTTGACCGTTCAGCTTCTATCGAACGGACAGCGAATCGATGCCTTCTATTTCGAGGGAAGCGAAGTCGATTTTGCATCATTGCCACTAATTTTCATTGAGGACGAAGGGCAGTTAAAACTAGCCTCAACAGCGTCTACAACCCTGGCGGCTTCATATGCGTTGGTGAGAGTGCCCCCGGCGTTGAGCTCTGAGGATTTATCCAAGAGTGAGCTGTTAGGACGTGATCAATTGGGAGCAGAATGGATCCGCGTATCGGAAGACATCACCTTCGTAGGTGCGGATTCGCGAGTGGTTGTGCGGTTTGACCCAAATGCAGTGATCACAAAGCCAACTTTGGCCGGAACGGTGTCGTTGTACGACACACTTCCCAATCTTGTCTATAGGGGGTGGCCAAACCTCAGGGTTTCTGGAAATGACGACAACCAGTGCATCAGTCTGCTCGCCAATGGCAAACCCCTGGAATTCGATTATCAAAAAAATGAAATTGGCAGTTTCGGTCTGAGCGCCGTTGCGAGGGGAGGAGAAACCGTTCTTCGCCGAAAGATTGGTGTTATACCCAAAGATCTGCGAGTAATTTCGGTTCCCGCTTCCACTCACAGCTCCGCCAAAATAATTCTGAGGAGTGGGAGGAAGCTTGCGGTTCGTATACTTGATGATGCTATACGGGCCGAAACTCAATTAATAGACGATGGTTGTGAGATAACCCTGGAGCCGATTGCACGAGGGCAAGTTCCGCAAAAGGTTAGCGTTGCGCTCTCTGATAGCCTTAATCCTGGTGATCCAGTGATTTTGAGATTACCTTATCCAAGGACTGGGGCTCAGCTTTATGACGATGTGGGCACTGAAGTTAAAGGTGGCTTGATATCCCTCGATCAGCTTATAGGGATGTCTATGACGCTGACACCAAAGCCCGACACGAGAGAACAATTCTTTGTTTCTCTTGAGCTTGTGTGTCCGCACCTTCCCAATTTTCGTCGTCATTATCCTTTCACGGTGAATGCCCAGGCGCAAAGAATTAGCCTCTATGCGTTCGAGGAAGATATTCAACAGATGTTGGGAACAACGTCCAATCAAGACGCATTTGTTCGCATTAGTGTCGAAACAGATCGCATCCTAAAACAGCTCAATATCGTTCGTTACGATGCCCGTCTTGAGGGCCCATCACCGGCAGGAAGGCTCGAAGTAGTTACAGATACTCTATGTGAATCAGAGAACTCAGTCAGAGTATCTGGTATGCGACTCGACGACCCCCGGGCAATTCCAGTTGAGGTTCCAGAGAGGGTATCCCAAGGCGTTGGAATGGGGGTATTCGAAATCCCACCGAAAATGATGAAAAACGGTCCTTGGTTACTATTTCCGCCGGCTGAGTCCAACGTTAAGTTCCGGCCAACGGTCTGGGTTACGGAGGACTCTGCTAACACATCCGAATCTCATGTAAACACCCTGCATTCGGCCGCCAAAGCATTTCACCCAGTGCACAATCCTAATGCTTTTGATCAAGTCATCTCGGCGATGGCCTGGGATTTCTCACACAGTGGTTGGGATTATCTTCGTGCCCTTAAAGAGCAATACAGCGCTTTGCCCTTGTCGGCATTCGAGAGTTGGAAGGCTTTGGCGAACAATACTTCAGCGATAGCAGCGGCAGTTTTTCGGCTAGAGTTTGATCCTGCGTTTTGTAGGCGGTTGAGTAACGAGCTTGCAGTGATCTGGGAAACGGTGAATGTGCAGACCTGGATCGATGTTCGGGCTGGTCAGAGCAATTTTCTTGTCGACCAGGGCATCCCCGAAGAATTAGCTGAAAAACTCGTAGAGGATCGGATAAGCAGCGTCGCTAACGCAATTCCCTGCTTTATGCATCTTTCGAACTATTTGCGAGAGCCAAAGCACGTGAACTTGGAACAGGTTCCTTACGTTTTTGCGAAGATATGCTTTGAAGATTTGCGACGTAATCATGCGGACGACCAGAGATGGCCGGAATGGTTCAAGGTGGAGCTCACAAACTGGATTCACCAGCAGAGCTTCCCGGCGGAAATAACGACCCTCCCCGACGTTGGGTTTTCGAGAGCAGTGGCTTACCTGCCTGTTTTTATGGCGGCGGTCACAGCAGGAAAAGCCAATTTTTCAGACCTCGCTGAATCGCTTCCAGAATTGAAATTCGCTGTTCGGGTTCTTTCGGACTTCGACCGTGACGCTTGGTATGAACCTACCTATTCACTGGTACTCTCAAATCTTTTGCTCGAAACAGAAGAATAAGGAATCAAAATGAGTGGTTATTTCAAGGATCTTATTAACCAATCACTAGAGCGTACCCGGGAGTCCACGCTCAGCATCTTGGGCTTGGGTGACCCCGTATTGCGAGCCCATTTGGCAAAGCAAATGAGCAACCGATTGGGCGAGGAGGGCTGTTTTCTCGCGCCACCGGTCTTCGAGCACACGTTTGGGTGGGAGCCGGGCAATATTACCTTTAAGGCCCTTGAGGGCGAACTGCTCAGCAGTGAAGTCATCTCTGCTTTGGCCAATGCGCCCAACGAAAACTATCGGTTCGACCCGAATATAAAGCCTTACACGCACCAGTTGACTGCCTGGCGAACCTTGCTCGCTGCAAAGCCACAGTCTGCAGTAATCACCACTGGGACCGGGTCAGGCAAAACCGAGTGCTTCATGATCCCGATCTTGCAGGATCTCGTCAGTGAATATCAGCAGACAAAGAGACCACTGCAAGGCGTGCGAGCGCTGTTTCTCTACCCTCTAAACGCATTGATCAATTCGCAGCGGGAACGTCTCGATGCCTGGACACGGCCGTTCGATCAGAACATCAGGTTCTGTCTTTACAACGGCAACACTAAAGAATCTAGAGCCTCTGTTCGGAAAGAACAGAAAGAGGCACCCAATCAAATCCTCTCACGGGAGGAGCTGAGGGAGCATCCGTCGCCTATTCTAATGACCAACGCGACAATGCTTGAGTATATGCTCGTCCGTCAGGTGGATGATCCGATCATTCAGAAGTCCCGGGAAGCGCAGTCTCTTCGCTGGATTGTCCTCGACGAAGCCCACACCTACATCGGATCTCAAGCTGCTGAGCTTTCTCTACTGCTTCGCCGTGTAGTCGAAGCCTTCGGCCGCGAAGCCTCAGATATCCGGTTTGTCGCCACATCTGCGACCATCGCTGATGAGAAGGCTGAAGAACGATTGAGAGAATACCTTGCGGGTCTGGCTGGTGTTCCTTTGCACCAGGTTGTAGTGATTGGTGGTCAGCGTCAGGTTCCGGAAATCCAGTTTGACGGCGATGACAACGGCATGTCACTGACACAGTTGAAGTCAATCGAAGTGGGAAGCACAACCGCGCCCAAGAGATTCGACGCCCTTTGCAAATCCAGAACGGCACAGCTGATCCGGAATACGGTAGTCAACTCACCAAAGCCGGTCAGCCTAAACGATCTGATCGGCTCTGTGGGGCCTCTGTTGGTAAGTAAGGACGCTGTTGAGCAACAGCAGGAGCTGTTGGAATGGTTGGATCTGCTGACCGATACCAAGCCGTCGGATAAACAGGAGCCTTTCCTCAAATTACGGGCCCACTTGTTTCAACGCATGCTTCATGGACTCTGGAGCTGCGTAAACCCAGGGTGCTCTGCAAAATCCGGAGATCTGAAAGACTGGCCATTTGGCCAGGTGTATGTTCAGCAGCGCGGGAAGTGTGACTGTGGTTCGCCCGTGTACGAAGCCGGTTTTTGTGACGACTGCAAAACACCTCACCTGACAGCTGAGCATGCCCATCCGTACTTGCGTCAGGCCAGCCCTTATGTCAGTGATGAGTTCTCACTGCAGGAGGATGACTCAGATGACAGCGGCATTTCGGAAAGAGCTGGAAGCTCATTAAAAGGGCGCGCCGTCATTGCGCCCACGCCCCATGAAGGCTTCGTTTCTGAAGATCTGGATCTGGACACAGCAGAGCTTGGAAAGCTGGATGCCGAAAACAGCATTACGATTTCACAGGCCGATGAACGTGATGCGATCTGCGTGAACTGTGGTAGCGCTGGAAAAACAGCAGGGGGATTTCTGCGCAAGTCGTATCTAGGGGCGCCTTTCTACGTCAGCAACGCAGTGCCAACAGTTTTGGAGTTTTGTCCCGATCCATCTCGTGAAGATTGTGACGGGGCCTCTCCGGAATCCCTGCCAGGTCGTGGTCGTAAGCTGATCACCTTTACCGATAGCCGCCAGGGCACCGCTCGCATGGCGGTGCGCATGCAGCAGGAGGCGGAGCGATCGCGCCTAAGAGGGCTAGTATTTCAGATACTGAGAAATAAGCAGGCAAAGGCTGACGCCGGCCCTAAAAATGCTCCGACGGCTAGCTATGAAGAATTAGTACAGCAAGCAGAGCAGCTTGAGAAAATGGGTCTGCACGCTGCTGCTTCGGGGGTAAGGTCTGAAGCTGAGAAACTCAATAGTGGGGGGAGTTCAGAGGACCGTTTGGAGGTTCCCTGGCCTGAACTGGTCGAGGATCTAGCCGCCACGAACGACCTCAAATACTCAATTCTGGATTACAACCGCTACGCCAACCCACAGTTGTTCAAAGGCAATGAGGGCAGTTATTCAATGGCGCGGGTTCTCCTCTTGCGAGAATACGCTCGCCGGCCCAAAAACCAGAACAGCACGGAAACGCTGGGTCTCGTGGCTGTTGGCTACAAAGGCCTGGAGCAGGTCACCAACACGCCAGACTTCTGGATAGAAACTCAGGCTCCCTCCGCTGATGGAAAAGGCGAATCCCGGTTAACCCTGCAAGACTGGAAAGATTTTCTGAAAGTCGCGTTGGACTTTCACGTGCGGGAAAACACCTTTCTGCGCTTTGGTGAGACGGAGCGTTCCTGGATGGGGGCACGGTTTGCGCCGAAAGAGCTATACGCTCCGGGCAGCGATGTCAGCGGTACCAGAGACAAGGCGTGGCCTCAGCATCAAAAGGGCTCGCAGTCCCGATTGGTCAAGGTGCTTTCTCTCGGCACAGGTTTGACTGCTGACTTAGAGTCGAATCGTAACAAGCTGAACGGATGGCTCAGGGCCGCGTGGCAAGCTTTGGTGAAAGCACAGATCCTGCAAACGCAGGGTGGGGGGTATGCGCTTACCCGCGAAACGCTGACCTTTTCTCTGCCCAAATCGGCTTGGGTATGCCCGGTCACAAACCGACTCATCGACACTACGTTCCGGGGGCTGACTCCCTACTTGCCCAACAAGGCCAAAGTAGAGATGTATCGGTGCACAAGAGTTGAGATGCCCGAATTCACCTCGCTAGCCCCGGAAGGGGAGGCGGAAGGTGTGCTTCGGGCAATCCGAAAACGCATTTCGGAAAATGACGTTATTGCGGCACTTCGTGAGCAAAACCTCTGGACGGACATTTCAGACCGTACGGCCGAGGGCGGCTTTTACTACCGAACCGCCGAACACTCGGCCCAGCAAGCTGCCGAGCGCCTGCAGAAATACGAGGACGACTTCAAAAAAGGCAAAATCAACGTTCTCAATTGTTCCACCACCATGGAAATGGGCGTCGATATTGGCGGTATTTCGGCGGTGGTCATGAACAACGTACCACCCCACCCAGCCAATTATCTGCAGCGAGCGGGTCGGGCTGGCCGGCGCAGTGAGCCGAGAGCCGTCGCCTACACGCTGTGTAAACCTGATCCGCACAATACCCGGGCCTTCCAGAATCCTCAGTGGCCCTGGGTAACGGCCATTCCCGCGCCGGTGATTACCCTCAGCGCTGCGCCGCTAGTTCAACGCCACGTCAACTCATTTTTGCTGGCGAACTTCCTGAAGTCCGAAACGGACAGTGAGGATGATCGCACCCGATTAAATGTTCATTGGTTCTTCGGCGGTAATCCCTCGGTGTGTGAAAGATTTGTCGATTGGCTGGATACACTGGCCGCCGGATCAGCAGAAAACAACGTGGTGAAAGGAGTTGGCCGGATCACTCGAGAAAATACCGCGTTATCCGCCACATCCTTTGCCGTGTTGGCAGCCGACTGTAAAGAAGCGATCCAACGATTGTCATCATCCTGGCGGGAAGAATACCGTCGCCTCAACGAACGGCATCGCGAAGCGTCGGATGACGCATACAAAAAAGCGTTGGAACTCGAGAAAAAACGCCACGAAGAGGAGTACTTACTGCGCGACCTGGCGGCCCGCGCTTTCCTGCCGGGGTATGGCTTTCCCACAGACGTAGTGAACCTCAATACCTACAACGTCGAAGATTTCATCAATAGGACCGCCCGCAAACAGGAGAAGTCCCGCGAGGACAACATCTTTACTTACAAAGAAAAACCATCAAGGGGCCTACCGATCGCCATCCGCGAATATGCTCCTGGAGCCCAGGTTGTCATTGATGGCCGTGTATACCGCTCTGCCGGTGTGACCTTGTATTCCTATTACGACAGCGCGCAGGGTGGGGCACAAAAGTTCGATTTGGCCTGGAGTTGTCAGACATGCGGTGCACATGGCTACCGAGAGTATGCCTATGTGAACAGTGATGAGCTGTCATGCACACAGTGCTCCCACATGATTAACCCGAAATACGTCAAACGGGTCCTCAGACCGGCTGGCTTCACCACGGATTTCTACGATTCGACGAGTAACGACGTTACTTCTCAGAAATTCATTCCCGTTGAAAAGCCCCGGATCAGCGTAGATGAGAATGTGATTTCACTGCCTGACGAACGCTGCGGTTTCATCCGATTCGGCGACAAAGGGCATGTCTTCCATCACTCGGGTGGAGAAAATGGAACCGGATATGCGGTATGTATGAGCTGCGGGCGCGCAGATTCCATGTCTGCCAATCACGAGAAGCCGAAAGACCTTCAGCCTGACAAGTTTCACCGGCCCATTGGAGGAAATGCGGGTAGCCACAAAGAGAAAGATTGTTCGGGCGAGCAGGTTATGGCCGGTACCTACCTTGGGTACCAGGCTCAAACTGATGTCCTGGAACTCATACTCAAGAGTCCGATTACCGGTGAATGGATACCGGCCTCAGAAGACGGCCGGGTCATTGCCACAACCCTGGCAGTCGCGCTGAGGGATACCATTGCAGACCAGCTCGGCATTGCGACCACTGAAATGGGCTTCGGGGTCCGGCAAGACAAAGACCTCGATACAGGAGCAACCCGTTACGTCATCCAGGTATACGACGACGTTGCCGGTGGCGCGGGCTTTGTTCTGACGGGATTAGAGAATCTGGCAGAACTCATCGAAAAGATGCTCAAAAAGCTTGAATGCCCGGCCAACTGCGACAATGTCTGTGCGGCCTGCCTTGCCAGCAAAGACAGCCGGGTGGAATTCGACGAGCTGAACCGTAGGGCGGCACTGGAATGGGTCGCTCACAGCGGTATCAGAGACCATCTTTGTTTACCTGAACCTTTCGCTTCTGTTCCCGGCGCAGCCTACTGGCCGTATGATCCTGAGCGATTTGTCCGGCATTGGATTAACAAAGGTGCGAAAGCTGTCTCATTGCGTCTAAAAGGAGACCCCAGCGAATGGGATCTCGGCAACCCTGATTTTCGACGGAAACTCATGGGATGGCGTGCTATTGATGGCTTGCGAGTAACTCTGATCTTGCCGAAGGGCACCACGTTGAGTGAGGAGATCAAACAGGAGCTCGCCAATCTCGGCCGATTTGGTATCGACGTCTCAGAAACAGACGAGGATCACCCAAATCCAGATATAAGAATGCCGCTTCAGTTCGAGCTTGAAAAGGATGGGCTCGTTACTCTGATCACCAACAGCACAAACGCCCAGAGTCCCGGTGAAAACTGGCTGACTGGCGATGATCAGGCCTTGTGGGTCTGTTCACATCAGGAGCCTGTTTTCTCGGCTAGCAGCTTGGATATGGCAGGTTGGTCGGCTCAGCCTAGCGGCGCCGCTGTGGTAGAACTGACCACTGAACTGAACGGCTCAATTCAGGATTTGGCCCGAAACTTCTGGAGCGTACTCAAGCAAAAGGCTCCGAGTTATACGGAAGCCATTGATCAAGACAAGATTGTTTCGCTTCAGTACGAGGATCGCTATCTCAAGTCTCCCTGGGCGGTAGTAATGCTCGCCAACATCCTGAAAGCTGTGGAGATAGGCGATGAAACATCATTGTCTGTTATCACCATGCCTGGCGATGGCCGTCGGGATAGTCGAATGGCGTGGGACGATTGGGTAAACGCCGAAACGCAGCGCGTCGTCTCGGGTGCGTTTCTTAGGGCCGCTCTAGGGGCCAAACAGGTAGACTTTCAAGTCAATAATGATAGGCGTGAACTTACCCACCGTCGGATACTTAGCATTGGATTGGCCTCGGGGCGTACGATCAAGTTGGCTTTCGATCAGGGCATGGGCTACTGGGAAATGAAAGCCTTCCGCCACGATCTGAAATATTTCAATTTTGATCTTGGCCTTGAAGCACAAGTACAAAGAATGTTGGAGCTTGATAAGGATGGTCGGTTAGTCAATGCCGGTGGCTGGGCTACGGATATTGCGATTTACGAAGACAGTAGTATGGATCATTAACGAAAGGACTCATCTATGACGAACGATGCACATGAACGAGAGCAGGACCCGGCGGATGTCGGGGTTGATGTTAGCCGTGGACTAATTATTGATCAGCCGTGGATAGGAAAAATTCTCAGGGGAGAGAAAACCTGGGAAATGCGAAGCACCCGAACATCAATACGAGGCCCTATTGCCCTCATTGAAAAGGGTAGCGGTACTGTTGTCGGCGTGGCTTCAATCTTGAGCTCCTTGGGTCCTATGTCTCTTCAAGACATCTCTAACAACAAGTTAAAACACAGGGTCGGCCCAGAGATCTACACGCAGCACGACTACAAGTGGAATCATGCCTGGGTGTTAGGGGAGGTTAGGCCTCTCTCCCATCCAGTAAAATACCGTCATAAGGCGGGGGCAGTAATCTGGGTGGAATTAGATGCCACGGCCAGGGAGGCCCTTCAGAAAGCGTTTATAGGAGCTGGTCCCAGCCGGAGCAAAGCGGTTTCTGACTCAATTTCAGCAAGGGTTCAAGTAAGCACTGAGAAGCAGGTACCCTATGCGAGGGATGGCAGTTCGTTTTGCAGAGATAGCTGCAACAGAAACGGATATTTTACCGTGGGCGAAAAAGGATCAGAGCAACGCTTTGCCGATTATTTTGCTGCACTTGAGTATCTAGAGCGGATGCCAACCGCAAAATGGCGGAGGCCGAACCCTAAAGGTAACTGGGGGATCGTAAGTGCCATAGGCTGGAAAGATTCTGTAGGCCTTGACCAGCAATGATGGCGGGAAAAAACAGAGTAGAATGAAACAGTTAGAACATGCAACAGACACTAATTCTGTTGGCCGCTATGATGGGTAGTTTGTAACTGACTAATAAGTTCATGGATGGCGAAATACGTGCATAAGACCCTGATAAGCTGGATTGGAGGCAATGACTTAAAGGCTGCGGCTTCTGACCAACAAGTCCCATCGGGGCCTATCCGTTCGACGCTTAAAAATATCGATGTCGACGCGGTTCAATTGCTCTTTTCCTATCCCAGCTCAGAGGTGGAGCCATACCTTTCTTGGCTGAAGAGCGAAGTTGATATTCCCATCCACGCCACCGAAGCCAAACTCAGTTCTCCAGTCAATTTTGGTGAGATCTATCTTACAGTCGAGCCTCACCTGAAACGGCTTTCGGCCGCAGAAACCGAGTTGTCGATTTTGCTGAGTCCAGGCACCCCTGCCATGCAGGCCGTTTGGATACTTCTGGGCAAAACCAGATACCCAGCTATTTTTTACCAATCCTCATTGGAAAGGGGAGTTGAGAAGGTAGAGATACCTTTTGAGCTAGCCGCAGAGTTTGTTCCTCCGGTTTCCGAAATTTCAGATGCGAAGTTCCGTGCGCTGGCTGATTCCAGGGTACCTATCAATGCCGCGTTCGATAATATTGTCACCCAGAACCCGGGGATGCTCTTGCTAAAACAGCAAGCGCAGGTACTAGCGGAGCGCAACGCGCCAGTCCTGATCTATGGAGAGACAGGCACAGGAAAAGAGTTGTTTGCCCGAGCCATACATAATGCCAGTCCGCGTCGTGAGAAACCCTTCATCGCATTGAACTGCGGAGCCATTCCGGAAGAGTTGATTGATTCAACGCTCTTTGGCCATAAAAAGGGCGCCTTTACCGGTGCGGTTGCGGATCGGCCTGGTGTGTTCCAGCAGGCAGATGGGGGCACTTTATTTCTCGATGAGTTCGGGGAGCTGTCCCCCCAGTCACAGGTTCGGCTGCTTCGTGTGCTGCAGCAAGGCCGACTGGTCCCGGTCGGCGGTGACAAAGAACTGACTGTAGATGTGCGCATCATTACAGCGACACACCGAAACCTTTTAGAAGAGGTCGCAGATGGCCATTTCCGGGAGGACCTTTTCTACCGTGCTGCCGTTGGCGTTTTGCACCTACCACCCCTTCGCAACCGTGAAGGTGACCTTTCGTTACTTGCAGATATGTTACTCAAAGCTCAAGGTGAGCAGGATTCAGTATTTGCCAGTAAGAATCTTTCTTCCGATGCAAAAAAAATTATCCTCCAGCATCCGTGGCGTGGGAATGTCCGGGAGCTCCAATCAACTCTGGTAAGGGCAGCGCTCTGGAGCGCTGGGGTGAACATAACCGGCGCCGAATTACAGCAGGCACTGTTCACAATGCCAGAGCGTGAGCCCGAGCTGCTAAACCATGATGTGAGTCAAGGTGTTGATCTAAATGATTTAATGGGAGAGCTCGCGGCGCATTATATCCAGAATGCGATGGCTCACACCGGGCAGAACAAAACGAAGGCGGCCAAACTTCTTGGCTTGAAAAGCCAGCAAACCTTAAGCAACTGGATCGAAAAATACGGAATCGAACAATAATGGCATGGTCCTCGCATTGGGATCAGCATGAGCAGAGTATCTTTTATGAAATCGGTCAATTTTGAGTTTCTTCGGCCAAAGTACGACGTCCTGGCAAATCTTGGTGGTTTGGCAGAGGCCGTTCTTCACGTCGACCCCGGCAGCGCCCTTACAAGGCTGCGCAGCTTTGCCGAGGAGATGACCAAGACCATCTACAAAGAAGAGTCTCTGCCGAGATTGCCTCAGTCCAGCTTCTATGAGTTGGTTAAAAATCCGGTATTCGCTGATTGTGTCGATAAGTCATTGATCCATCAGATCAACTTTCTTCGTGTTCAAGGCAATGATTCCGCACATGGTGCCCAGGGAGATTTGCGAAGCGCAAAGATGGCGCTCTCAACCGCACATCAGCTGGCGGGCTACATGGCGCTCACCTATTGCGGGGAACCAAAGGAGAATCTGCCATCTCTCAAAGAAATCCCAGATCCGACCAACACCATTGTTGAGCTCAAAAAGTCGGTCTCCAGCTACAAGAGAGATATAGAAAAGCAGCAGGAAGAGCTCGATCGAGTAATGGACGAACTGGACCGTGAGCGCGCCAAGCAGGCAGAGGCGTTCAGGCCGCCAGCTGAACCTGAGCAGCAAGCCCGTAAACAGCGAAGCCAGCAGGCGGCTGACTCCCTCCAATGGAACGAAGCCAAGACCAGAGCTCAGCTGATCGACGCGATGCTGGTGAAGGCGGGATGGGACATTGGCAATCCTGCCCAGGTTGGCCAAGAAGTAGAGGTAAAGTTCCCAGATAACCCCTCAGGGAAGGGCTATGTAGACTACGTTCTCTGGGGAGACAATGGGCAGCCATTAGCGCTGGTCGAGGCCAAGAAATCTGGAACGGTTAACCTTCAGGCTGGCCGCGAGCAAGCTCGCTTGTACGCCAACTCTTTCGAGTATATGGGGTTCCAGCGCCCGGTCATCTTCTACAGCAATGGCTATGAAACCTTTATCTGGGACGACCACCAATACAACGCCTATCGCCCAGTCTATGGGTTCTACAGCAAGGAAAGTCTGGAGTACCTGATTTACCAGCGCCACTATCGCGCTGCTGAACTGGAGCGCTTCAATCCGGAGCTCAAGATTGCAGACCGTCCCTACCAGATTGAAGCCATCAAAACAGTTGCAGCACATTTCCAGAATCAACGGCGCAAGGCGCTGATCATCCAGGCAACCGGTACGGGCAAAACGCGCGTAGCCATTGCCCTCGCTGAGCTTTTGTTGCGAACTGGCTGGGCCAAGCGGGTTCTGTTCCTGTGTGACCGAAAAGAGCTGCGTGTTCAAGCTGATGATGCGTTCAAGCAAAATCTGCCGAGTGAGCCGCGCTGCATCATCGGTGAAACCCGCCAGATTGACGAATCCGCACGCATTTACATCGCCACCTATCCCGGAATGATGAACCGGTTTGCTCAGCTGGATGTGGGCTTCTTCGACCTGATCATTGCCGATGAAAGTCACCGCAGTATCTACAACAAATATCGTGATCTGTTCGATTACTACGATGCCTTGCAGGTCGGTCTTACCGCGACACCGGTCAAGTTTATCAGCCGTAACACCTTCGACATTTTTGATTGTGAAACCACAGACCCAACCTTCGAGTTTGGGCTGGATGCGGCGATCAATAACGAGCCACCCTATCTGGTGCCGTTCCGGGTAAAGGACCTGACCACCGAATTCCTTCGCGACGGTATTCATTACACCGATCTGACGCCCGAGCAACAGCAACAGCTAGAAGAGGACTTGGGCGAGGAAGAGGCCCGCAATACCAGGATTGCCGGAAAAGACATCGGTCGAAAAATCTTCAGTGAGGAAACAGATAGGGTCATCCTGGAAAACCTGATTAAAAACGGTATCAAAGATGAAACCGGGTCACTGGTTGGGAAAACGATCATCTTCGCCCAGAGGCAAGACCACGCAGAGCATCTCGAAAGGGTGTTCTGCGATATGTACCCCCAATACGGTACCAAGGTCTGCAAGGTTATCCATAACGACATTCCCCATGTGGATAGCCTGATCAAAGAATTCAAAAAACCGGATAACGATTTCCGAATTGCCATCTCCGTCGACATGCTCGATACCGGCATTGATGTGCCTGAGATCGTTAACCTGGTCTTTGCCAAGCCGGTTAAATCCTGGGTGAAGTTCTGGCAGATGATTGGCCGCGGCACACGCTTGCGTCCAAACCTGTTTGGTCCCGGACAGGACAAAACCGAGTTCCTGATCTTTGATCACTACGGCAACTTTGATTTCTTCGAAGAGGAATACAAAGAGCCGGAAGACACCGGCAGCAAGTCACTCCTCCAAGCCACCTTCGAGGAACGATTGGCCCTCGCACAAGCGGCCCTGAAGCAGAATCATGCCGCCGGTTACGATGTTGGTGTACGCCTGCTCAAGGAAGACATCAATGACCTGCCGGATGAAAGTATTGCCGTTCGCCGTAACCTGCGAGTGGTTCATCAGCTCCAGCAGACGGATCTGTTGGACAAACTGGATGCTAGAACGCAGCACCTTCTGGCCGAAACCATAGCCCCGCTTATGTCCAGCCGGGTACTTCGGGATAAACACGCCACAGCGCTCGACAAACTCATGGCAGAGATTGAGCGCTGCCTGGTGGAAAAGGCGAGCTGTTTCCAAGATGGCAAAACGGCGCTCATAGCCGAAGTCGAGAGGCTAGCAGTCAATATCCAGGCCGTTCGTCAGAAAGACAAAGTAATCGAAGAAGTAAAAAGTGCCTCATTCTGGGCGGATCCCAGTATCGCAAAGCTGGAAAATGCCCGGTTGGAGTTGCGTGGCATTATGAAGTATCGGAAGTCTCAGGTTTATCCTGGTGCCGGTACGCAAACTACGAAAACCAAGGATGGGGAGGTCTGGATCAGTGAGCGCGAGGT
The DNA here is from genome assembly GCF_002049515.1 of Marinobacter sp. tcs-11. Lineage (NCBI taxonomy): Bacteria > Pseudomonadati > Pseudomonadota > Gammaproteobacteria > Pseudomonadales > Marinobacteraceae > Marinobacter > Marinobacter sp. tcs-11. The sequence continues at coordinate 23,050 of NZ_LLYU01000026.1, forward strand.
CTACATCACCGGCGCAAACGAAGCCATGATCTACCGCCGGCGCTTGAAGGGTATTCTCGATAAGATGCTCGCAAACAATCCGATTCTTCAGAAAATCCATAATGGCGAAACAATCGCCGAGTCTGATCTCAAATCGCTGACATCCACAATCCTAACCACGAACCCCGGGGTCAGCCTAGATGTACTGAATCAGTTTTACGGACGCACGGCTGACCAGTTGGATGTCACGGTCAGAGAAATCATTGGTCTTGATCCCCAGGCAGTCGAGGAACACTTCAAACAGTTCCTTCATGCGCACCCGACGCTAACTGCTCAGCAGGTACGGTTTATGAACCTGCTGAAAAACTACATCGCCCAACATGGCTCCATCGTCGTCGAAACCCTTTACGATGCGCCGTTTACCTCAGTCTCCCACGAAGGAATCGACGGTGTTTTCAAACCGGATGATGTGGGCGAGTTGATCACCGTACTGAAACCTTTCCTGAAACCAGAAACACCAGCCACAGAGCTACAGGGATAACGATGCAGAATATCCAATGGACCACAGAACTGATCGTGATGGCCAGCCTGATTGGCGCTGTGTTGGCAGGGTTGGGCTTTTTGCTGGCATCTGTGCTGCAAGGCCGTAAGTCTACCCGGCTTGCTACGCAACTGGAGCAACTTCAGGAGGACCTGGAGCAAGCGAAGGCACGTGACGAAGCTGCCCAGACTGCCATCAAAGAGCTCGAAGCCTCTGTGCATGAAAAGGATCTGGCAGAAAGCCGCTTGCAAGCGCTGCTGGCCGGCGCCCAATCCAACGAGCAACGGCTTACCGGCGAGCTCCAGAGCCAAAAAGATGAGCTCTCGGCTGCGCATGCGAGGCTGGAAGAATCGCGCCAGCGCCTTCACGAGACAGAGAAACAGCTGGAAAACGCTCAGGCAGATAACCGTGCCCATCAGGATCGAGTAGAAGAACTTCGTCAGCGACTCTCGCGCTCAGATCAGGATCTTCAGGCAGAACGGGAGCAGGTCAGTCAGCTGAAAGAAAGGCTCGCAGAAGAAGGCAAAAGGTCGCGGGCCTTCGAATCTTCAAGCTCGGATGCCAAAGAGCAACTGAAGGAAACTAAGGCAAATCTGCTGGCTCAACAGGATAAATACGCCGAGCTTCAGGAGCGCTACCAGTCCCTCAGCGGTGAACACACGGAACTCAAAACCACACTGGAGCGCAAAGAAGAGCACTTCAAAGAACAGATGCAGCAACTGGGTGAGGCCAAGCAATCCCTCACCAAAGAGTTCGAAAATGTTGCGAACAAGATCTTCGAGGAGAAAGGCAAGACCTTCACCCAAACCAGCCAGAGCAGTATAGACAGCATGCTTAAGCCCTTCCGGGAACAAATTGAAGGGTTCCAGAAGCGGGTGAATGACGTCCATGAATCTTCCGTGCGCGGCCAGACGGAGATGAACGCAAAGATTCGTGACGTTCTGGAAATCGGCATGAAGATGAGTGCAGAAGCCAACAACCTGACCTCCGCTCTGAAGGGCGACTCTCAGCAGCGAGGTGCATGGGGTGAGGTTCAGTTGCGCCGGACTCTGGAAATGAGCGGTCTGATCGAAGGCGAGCACTACGACGCTCAGGGCGAATTCAAGGACGCGGAAGGCAAGAAGAAACGCCCCGACTACCTGATCCGCCTGCCCGACAACAAACAGATCATCATCGACAGCAAGGTTTCCCTGGTTGCATACGATAAAGCGGTGGGCGCGGAAACGCCTGAGGAGTCACGCCTGGCGATGGATGAGCATGTTAAAGCGGTGAAGCGCCATATCGACGATTTGAGCAGCAAGGATTACACCAGCCTCATCGGCATGCGTAGCCCCAGCTTCGTGTTGATGTTCATGCCCATAGAGCCCGCCTACATCGAGGCCCTTAAGTACGACAAGGGGCTATTTGAATACGGCTATAGGCAGAATATCGTACTGGTCTCGCACACCACTCTGATTCCCATTCTGCGCACAGTCTCCAATCTGTGGATGATCGAGCGAAGCAACGCCGAGGCCCGGGAAATTTCCGAGAAGGCCGGGGAGATTTTCAACCAGGTCTGTGTGGTTGCTGACCGGCTGAATAAGCTAGGCGGCACACTGAAGACCGTAAGCAACCATTACAACAACACCGTTACGGCTCTGGCAGGCCAGCAGGGGCTCTATGGCAAGGTGGATCGTTTTAGCCAGCTCTCAACCAAAGTCAGCAAATCCTTGCCACAGATCGAGCCTGCCCATACAGACTTCGAGTCTGAGCGCCTTGCCCTGATTGTTGAACCGCTCGATGAGCCGGAAGAACAGGAGCAAGAAATGCTGGAAGAGCAGGGCTCTGATCAGCACCTGACCAATCAAACTGATACTCCATCTGAGGAACCGGAAAACGAGACCTCAGATGAAACATCGAATGAAGAGATCCATTAAATGCTCACAGGTCAATTACGTAACGACATCGACAAGCTCTGGGAAAAGTTTTGGACCGGGGGCATCACCAACCCTCTGACCGTCATCGAGCAGATCAGCTACCTTATGTTTGCCCGGATGCTGGACATGCAGGAAGAGATGGCAGAGCGTAAGGCGGCGCGAACTGGCAAACCCTTTGACCGGTTGTTCCCGGATACTCCGGAAGGCCAGCTCCTGCGCTGGAAGAATTTCCACCACATGAGTGGCAAAGAGCTGCACCGGCATCTGAAGCTTCATGTATATCCGTATTTCGCCAGCCTCGGCCAGCACTCAGAGGAAGAGGGACTTGGAACAGAAGGCAGCGCCGCCCAGGCACTGGGACACATCGGCGAATACATGCAGGATGCGGATCTGGAGATTAAGAACGAATCTGTACTTGTCTCAGCGGTCGAAATGGTTAACAACCTGCCGCTCACCCAGAGCGACGTAAAGGGGGATATCTACGAATACCTGCTGAGCAAACTGACCACGGCAGGTATCAATGGCCAGTTCCGCACCCCCAGACACATCATCGATGCGATGATCGAGCTGATCGACCCGCAGCCCACCGACATTATCTGCGATCCCTCCTGCGGAACAGCAGGATTCCTGGCTCGAACCATGGAGTACCTGAACAGAAAGTATTCCAGTGAAGCGGGAACCTTTACCGATGAAGAAGGCAACCTCCACTACACCGGGGACATGCTCGAACCCTACCGAGACCACATCAACAAACAGATGTTCTGGGGCTTCGACTTCGACACCACCATGCTTCGTGTGAGCAGCATGAACATGATGCTGCACGGGGTAAACGGGGCCAACATTCTCTATCAGGACAGCCTCAACAAATCCATCAAAGAGCATTACCCGGAACAGGAAGAAGACTTCTTCGACGTCATCCTCGCCAACCCGCCGTTCAAGGGCAGCCTGGACGAAACCAACACCAATCCGGATGTGCTGGGCCTGGTAAAAACCAAGAAGACCGAGCTGCTGTTCGTGGCACACATACTCCGAGGCCTGAAGCTGGGTGGCCGTGCCGCCGTGATTGTGCCGGACGGTGTTTTGTTTGGCTCATCTAAGGCCCACCAACAACTGCGCAAGGAGCTGATCGAAAACAACCAGCTGGAAGGTATCGTCAGTCTGCCCAGTGGTGTTTTCAAACCCTATGCAGGTGTGAGTACGGCGATCCTGATGTTCACAAAAGGCGGTACTACAGACCGTGTTTGGTTCTACGATCTGCTAGCCGACGGTTTCAGCCTTGATGATAAACGCACTGAGCTGAAAGGCGAGGGTAGCAATGACTTGCCGGATGCTATCGCCAGATGGAAGCAGTATCGCAAGTTGGTGGAAGCCAATGCCAGGGCGGAAGACATTGAACAAGCCTTCGGCGACAAAACTCAAAAGGCGTTTGTAGTAAGCGCCTCCGACATCGCCAGCAATAAATTCGACCTTTCCATCAACCGCTACAAGGAAGTGGTGTACGAGGAGGAGGAGTATGAAGACCCTAAGGTGATTCTAGACCGGCTCAAAGGACTGGAGAAAGAGATCTTGGCCGATCTAGATGAGTTGGAGGGGATGTTGGTATGAGTCGATTTCCTCCGCATTGGCACGTCCTCCCGTTCATCGAAGCGGTAAAAGATGTAACCGCAGGTAATCCGAAACTTCCAAAGCAGGACTACCTAAATGCAGGTACGTACCCCGTGGTTGATCAAGGGCAAAGTCTATTCGGAGGCTATACTGATGACCCCGGGATGCTGGCAAATGCGGCAACGCCAGCGATTGTGTTCGGTGATCATACGCGATTGTTCAAGTTCATAAGCGAGCCATTTTGTCTTGGCGCAGATGGCGCCAAGATTCTGGAACCTAAAGCTGACTTAGACAAGAAGTTCTTGTACCACTATCTAAGATCTCTTCGGATTGAGTCGGCGGGATACAGTAGGCACTTTAAATTTTTAAAGGAGAATGTTGTTCCGGTCCCGTCGCTGTCCGAACAAAAACGCATCGCCACCATCCTCGACAAAGCCGATGCCATTCGCCGCAAACGCCAGGAAGCCATTCAGCTCGCTGATGAATTCCTTCGGGCTGTGTTTCTGGATATGTTTGGTGATCCGGTGACAAATCCGAAGGGGTGGAGAATAGTCGAGTTGGGCAGCCTGATTGACCCTGAAGATAAACTGAATTACGGCGTGGTTCAGCCCGGAGAACATGACTCGAATGGGATTCCCCTCGTTCGTTCAGGAGATTTGGGTGACCGGCCTCCAGAGCTCTCCTCTTTGCGAAGAGTTTCAAATGCTATTGATCGAAAGCATAGAAAATCACGGCTCAAAGGTAATGAGATTTTGATTGCTTGCGTCGGTAGTATCGGCAAAGTGGGTTGGGTGAGTGACGGAATGAAGGGTTGGAATATTGCCCGAGCAGTAACCCGAATTCCCGTGCGAGAGAGTGTTAACCGAGAGTATTTATATCGCTATCTGCAGAACCCAGTCGTCCAAGGCTATTTTGCTAGAGAAACTCGGGCCGTCGCTCAACCGACATTAAACGTGGGTTTGATTGCTAAGACACCAATCGCATTACCTTCGGAAGATCTCCAACACGAGTTCCTGAAGCAATACGAAAAAATCTCTCAGCTCAAGCGTGAGCAGTCCCTGTCATTAAGAGACCAAGAGTCGTTATTCGGTTCACTAAGTCAAAATGCGTTTTCCGGCGATCTGTAAGGGCAAACCAGATGGATTTGTTTGAACCACTGAAAGTTACTCTCACTCTTCCTGAACAGTACGCTATAACGAAGAGAATGGGGGGGAATTCGGCACGGCGCCTATTGGTGCGATCGAGGTGTGTCGACGCAACATTGAAAGCTTCTGAGCATAAGGGTTACCTAAAACTTGACAGCCGGCTGTGTCCACCTTTTGACTGCATCTATCTTAAGAGACCGGGTGCGAGAGGACGCTGTCCGGAGGGCGCGCTGGTGCTAAAAGGAAAAAGAGCGTTCGACATAGCCAAATTGTCATCCGAGGTTCAACTTGTCTGGGAGAGGATCCCAGATGAACTTACCGGACTATCTCCAAAAGAAATAACTCGATCGTGGAGCGGAAAGTTTTTCTTTAAAGAAGAGAATCTAGACGATGAAATACTGGGTCTTCGTCGGCCACAACTTGGGGCATTGCATGCAATATCTGCCCACTTTGCTACTGATCGAGAGGTAGATCCCGCAACCGTCGTTTTACCAACTGGCACAGGTAAAACGGAGACTATGTTGGCAGCCATGGTCTACCAAAAGTGCGACAAAATCTTGGTTATCGTTCCGTCCGATTCCCTTCGAACCCAGATTGCAGGCAAGTTTTTGAACTTAGGTTATCTGCCCGAATTGGGGGTTGTGCCTGGAGGGATTAACCTCCCCGCTGTCGCAGTCGTTAAATCAGGAATTCGCACCACGGAAGATGCTGACAAACTCGCAAATTCGGCAAATGTGATCGTTGCAACTACGAGCGTTCTCTCAGCAGGAAAGCCAGAAGCTGTCGACCGACTCTGTGAACATTGCTCTCATTTATTTGTTGATGAAGCCCATCATATTTCTGCTAAGTCTTGGCTAGAGGTTCTTGAACGTTTTCGAGGCAAAAAGGTTCTTCAATTTACAGCCACACCCTTCCGTAACGATAAAAAAGCCTTGGGTGGTCGGGTTATCTTTAACTACACCATGGGGGAAGCACAGCGCGCTGGATATTTTACCCATGTGGATCTCCTGCCGGTTGAAGAGTACTACGAGGATCGGACTGATACTGAAATAGCCGCAGTGGCTGTGGAACGCTTGCGAGAGGATCTGGCCCAAGGATTGGATCATCTTATGATGGCTCGAACGTCAAGCAAGTCTAAAGCGGAGGCGCTGCTTTCCGTTTACGAGGGCATTGCTGCGGATTTAAAGCCAGTCGTAGTGCACTCTACCTACGGAAAACCGGAGATCAGGAGACGACTTGAAGGCCTTTTGGCAAGGAAGTCCAAGATTGTCATTTGCGTGGATATGCTCGGCGAGGGCTATGATTTGCCTAATTTAAAAGTCGCAGCCTTGCATGACCACCACAAAAGCCTGGCGGTAACACTCCAGTTCATTGGTCGCTTTACGAGGGTCAGTCACAAAGAACGTTTGGGGAAGGCAAGTGTTGTGATGAATGTTGCGGACCCTGATGTGGAAGGTGAACTACAGAATCTGTATTCCCAGGGGGCGGACTGGGATAGCGTCTTGAGACGCCTATCCGAGAATCGCATTGAGCGCGAAGTCCGACTTCAGGAGGTTGTTGATTCGCTGAAGCAGCAAGGTGATTTGCACAAGCAGATATCCTTGTGGAATCTTGAACCTTCCTACACTGCGACGCTGTTTCGGACCTCATGTGAAAACTGGGAGCCTGAGCGCTTCGTTGAGAAACTACCCAAATTTGATGAGTATTGGCATGCGATTTCATCCGATGAAAACTTGCTGGTGGTACTCGCGATCCAATCTGCGCCAGTGAAATGGGGATCTTATAAGGACCTCAGAGACACAAACTTCAAACTACTCATCGCGCATTGGGACAAAGAACGAAATGCCCTTTTCGTTTTCTCCAATGACTATAAAACTTTTCGTGTGGAAGCTTTGGCCGAGGCGATAGCTCTAGGTCAGTGCGAACTGATTAGTGGCGATCAAGTCTTTAATGTCTTTAACGGAATTGAATACCCGTTAGCCCGCAATCTCGGGACGGCACAAGAAGGCGCCATTAGTTTTACGCAGTATTTTGGTCCAAATGTAACCGAGGGATTATCGCTAATTGAGTCAGAACGCTCCAGCTTGAGCAATATCGCAGCTTTGGGGTATGAGTCCGGAAACCGGGTCGTGTGGGGCTGTTCGCAGCGGAAGGGAAAGGTTTGGTCTCCACAAAAACGTGGCTCGATTGCTGATTGGTGTGCTTGGGCCAAAAAAGCTTGGGATAAGGTCATTTCTGCGCAGCCTGCTGAACACAATTTTACTAAGAATTTCCTGAGGCCGGAGCGGATGCGCGCTCCTCACAAGAGCTATCCGCTGTCAGTGCAGCTGGGAGAGCAGTTGTTAACCGCCTTCGAGGATAAGGTGGATGTATTTTTTGGTGAGGTGTCCGTGCCGCTTTTCGCAGTGGATGTGGAAACAGACGGGCGAGAGCAAGATGGCAGCGTTAGAATTTCTATTCGCTGTGACGCAGAGACTTCTATCTATAAGCTTGTCATCGACGATGAGGCCACGACTAAAGGCTATGATTACGAGTTAGTAGATGGGCCCGAAGTCGCCATTCAGAAAGGTGATTCGGATGCCGTTTCTTTGCCCGAATACATGGTGTCTGACCCATTTACCATTCATTATGCTGACAGTGCGTTTTCCTACAACGCTCAGATTGTCCATGTCCGTGAAAGCGTTGGCTTGTACAGAAAGGACGACATAGTTCCTTTTGACTGGCAAGGTACCGACATCCGCGTTGAATCAATGGGGTATGGACAGAATGATCGTTCCATCCAGTGGCGTTACTTTATGCACATCTGCAATGAATATGATCTCATTATTAACGATGATGGATCTGGTGAAGCTGCCGATTTGGTTGCATTGAAGATGCTGGATGACGGTATGCTTCTTACCCTGGTCCACCTGAAATATTCCAATGATGATGAGCCAGGCGCTCGTTTAAAGGATCTTTACGAGGTTTGCGGCCAGGCTCAGCGCAGTGTGCGTTGGAAGCATTTGAACTTGAATTATCTTTACCACCATATCAGACGACGAGAGGAGCAGTGGCGCCCTCGCGGCTATTCACGTTTTCTTAAGGGAGGCATTAAAGATCTTGCAGCCTTTAGGGACAGATCTCGTACGACCCCTCTTAAGTTTCATATTGAAATCGTCCAGCCTGGGTTGAGCATCAAAAAGGTTAATGAAGAAGGCCTGAAGTTGTTAGGAAGTACTGCTCTTTATATCAAGAAAACAACGATGGCAGAGCTGTCCGTAATTGGCTCTCAATAAAGTGAAAAATTTAGCAGGACTGGCAACGAGTTTGTCCCAGTCGATGGAGCTACAGGTTTAATCATGCGGTTACCTATCAGGTACAACGGGAACTACATAGTCGAGTTCGATCAATTGAAGGTTCACGGTCGGGAGGCGGCTGGTGGATATGGCCTTACCTTTGTGATGCGAGGTAATCGGCTGCCTTGCCACAGTCAAATGATGTTATTCGATATAACCCTGTCGATCGCCTTGGCTGATCCTTTACGGCCCCTAGTAACTTCGGTTCCTTCTTCAACTCGTATCATTCGGTGCCACAGCTTTTCGAGCAGTGAGCAAATTGACTTCGAGATGGTACTCAGTGGGTCACAGGTAAATTCGCTCGAGGAGTATCGTGAGGAGAATGATCTTAAACTGAATCTTGGGTTGAGGGCACTGGTTACATCGGACGATGAACTGACTTCGAGCTTTGATTGCACGGATATTACTGTGCCTCGGGAACAGTGGCTGGATGCGCTGAGAAATGCCGAATATCGGAACACTCTTTTGTTCGAAGTTCCGCTACCGAATGCTTCAGGCGATTTGAAGGCATTGTTTTCAAAGGCTCAGGAATTTATCGAAATAGGGCACTACAAAGATGCTGTTATGCAGTGTCGGCACATTGTCGAGCAGGTTGAAGCGTTGCGTGAGGATAAGCAGGCATCGGCCGCTGCTAACAAGAAAGCACATTCCAGTGACCGGAAGGATATGAGCTCTATAGAGCGCCTGATGAGTCTTCGAGAGCAGCTCAAGAATATTTGTCAGTTGGGGGCTCATGGCAATGAGGAGTTCACGCGCTCTCAGGCGAGGGCGGTTTTAGGTATGACCATGGCTTTGCTGGCGGAACCCACTGTGGGGTTTGTTTCCGGACAGGAGTGCACTGAGGAGCAATATTAATGGCAGTCCAACACGGCATCTGGAAGATCGGTGAAAAGCCCCAGGCTTTGTCAACGGTGAAGTTGGAGAGCGAGTCGCTACTTGAAGAACAAATCACCAAGGACATCTCCATCCTAAGCGACAATTGGTTATTGATTGGTCGCCAGGTATACACCGATTTCGGCAAGTACATCGATTTGCTGGCGATTGATGCGACGGGCTCAATCATCATTATCGAGCTCAAGAAGCACAAAACGCCCCGGGATGTCGTTGCGCAGACCATCGATTACGCTGCCTGGGTCGAGAATCTCTCCTCTGAAAAGTTTGTCCAGATTTACGCGGAATTTGCCGAGAGACACGGCCTTCCAGAAAGAACATTCGATCAAGCCTTCAAAGCCAGGTTTGGAGTCGCGCCGGTCGAGGACGAGATCAACAGTTCCCACCAGATGGTGATCGTTGCCGCTGAACTTGATGCGAGCACCGAACGCATTATCAACTACCTCAACGATAAGGCCAGTGTTGCGGTGAATGCCGTTTTCTTTTCCGTATTCCGGGATGGGGAGAGTTTGTACCTCAGTCGGTCCTGGATGATTGATCCTGTTGAGACGGAAGAGCGTGCAGCAAATACAGGGCAGAAAGGTGACTGGAACGGTGAATTTTATGTCAGCTTTGGCACCTCGCCGGGTGGGCGCAGCTGGGAGGATGCCGCAGAGTATGGGTTTATTTCCGCAGGTGGTGGGCGTTGGTATAGCAAAACGTTGTTCATGCTCAAACCAGGTGATCGCGTTTGGGTAAATATCCCAGGTACGGGCTACGTTGGTGTAGCAGAAGTGTCCGGCCATCCGGTAGTTGCCGATGAGTTCATCACCGCGGATAAGGCGATACAGGGCCAATATTACATGGCAGCAGATTGTGGTGAGGACGAGGCCGAGTATTTTGTGCCGGTAGATTGGCTTCACAAGGTTCCTGTCACCAGCGCAATCAATGAAGTTGGTCTGTTTGGCAATCAGAATTCAGTGGCCAGACCGCGTACACCAAAATGGGAGCACACGGTTACTCGGCTGAAGGAGCTTTGGCACATCTTGGACTAAGGAGCTGGGCTTCCAGCTTCTGAATGTGCGCTGATGAAAGTCAAAGGAAGTGCCGGTAAGAAAAATTACTCTCCAGTAAATAGTTCTACCCTCCGCTTTTCCTTCCTTGTGAGTTTTATCTTCAAGCTATTGAAAGGTAATGATTTAAAGTTCTGGCATGGTTCTCGCAGTCCTGTGGAGAGAAGATCAGTCAGATGCGTTATTTAGTGATTCAAGGAGATTAACAGATGTCGGAACTTAAAAAATTCCAGGTACAAACAGCTCGCCCACTGCCAGTTATTGTGTTGGCAGACACCAGTGGCAGCATGTCGGTTGATGGCAAGATCGAGGCTATGAATCGGGGCTTGAAAGACATGGTGGCGAGCTTTGCATCCGAAAGCCGCCTGAGAGCTGAGCTCCAGGTTTCGGTGATTGCTTTTGGTGGCAACAAGGCGGAGATGATTCTTCCATTGACCCCGGCCCACCAGATTGAGGGCATCACTCAACTCGAAGCATCAGGAATGACACCGCTCGGGGGCGCTTTGACTATCGCCAATGAGCTTATTGAAGACAAGGAACGCATCCCTTCCCGGGCCTACAAGCCGGTGGTGGTTCTCATCTCCGATGGCTATCCGAATGATGACTGGCAGGGGCCTTTCCAAAGCTTCGTGAATGGTGAGCGAGCTGCCAAGGCAACGCGGTTTGCCATGGCCATTGGTTCCGATGCGGACGAGGCCATGCTGAGTGATTTTGCGAATGATCCGGAAGCGCCGCTATTCCATGCGGAAAACGCCCGTGACATTCACCGGTTCTTTCGTGCGGTCACGATGAGTGTCAGTGCGCGCAGTCAGTCGGCTAAGCCAAACCAGTCGGCCCCGCTACAGATTCCCGCCGATGACGACGAGGACTGGGAATTCTGATGAGGCTGGCATCAGCCGGGGCTTCGGTCCGGGGTCCAGCCCACGAACAAGATGGTTCTCCAAATCAGGATGCTATTTCTGTGCGCGGGCGTGATGGCGGTCGGTTTATTGCAGTCGCTGATGGGTTGGGGAGCCGTCGTTTTAGCCACATTGGCTCACAGCGAGCAGTTGAGTTAGCTCGTGAGGTTATTCTCGACGGAAGTGCCACCTTATCCAGTGCCGATGTTCTATCACGACTGAGTCGCAATTGGCGCGCCGAGTTCTCGGGATGCCATGACGACTATGAGACCACCTGTCTCTGGGCATGGGTTGATAGTTACGGACGAGGGATTATTGGGCAGGCCGGGGATGGCCTGGCTCTCATACGAAGCCAGGGCAGGTTCCGGGTTTTAACGGTGCAGGGGGAGGGTTTTGGCAATCAAACGACGACGCTTGCACAGGCGGACACTGTGGGCGCCACCGGCGCTGATATTGAGTTGATCGCGCCAGGGGACGGTGTGCTGCTAATGACGGACGGAATCTCGGATGACCTCATCCCCGAGCAGCTGGAACCATTTTTCGATGCCATTTATCGACGCCAGCGGCGCAGCAGCAAGAGACGAATGAAGCGTTGGCTCGAGAGCGAGCTTCAGCAGTGGTCCACACCGCGCCATGGTGATGACAAAACCATCGCAAGCATTTTTAGAATGGATTGAGCACATGAGTACAGCAACCAAACAAAAAGCCCCTCGCGTTGTTCAGGATACTAAGGGAGCTAGTTATCAGCTTGTTCAGAAGATGAGTCAGGGCGGGCAGGGTGTCGTCTATCGAACTAGTCATCCCCAGGTGCTCGTAAAAGGCTTCACGAATAAAGATGATCAGGCGATAGGGCGCTGGCGTCGGCACATCGAGTGGCTGGTTAGACAGGACCTTGGCGGGCTAAAACTCTCCAAGCCTTTGATCATGCTTGCTCCGCCTCGTAACGGTTACGTTATGGAGCTTATGGATGGCTTGGTCCCTCTGCAAAGCCTGCTTGATAGTTTCATCGAAGCTGGGGATGCGTCCTCTGAAGACTACCTAAAACAGGGCGGGCTTCGCAGGCGTGTTCGGGTTCTCTGTCAGCTGGCGAGAACACTGAATCAGCTGCACTCGAAAGGCATGCTTTATGGCGACCTCTCACCGTCCAATATTTTTGTTTCAGACGATCCTGAACATGCCGAAACCTGGCTGATCGACTGTGACAATATCGGCCTTGAATCTCATAGCGGCCTTACTCTGCACACGGTTGATTACGGCGCTCCTGAGGTTGTGCGGGGCGACTCGTTGCTTTCAAGCCTCACGGACTCCTGGAGCTTTGCGGTTATCGCCTACCAACTCTTGACCCACAATCATCCGTTCAAGGGCGACGTGGTTAATGATGGAGAGCCAGAGGATGAAGAGGCGGCCCTGCGTGGTGAGCATCCCTGGATTAACCACTCCGAAGATTTTGACAACGAGTGTTCGGGCAATCTTCCTGTGCAGTTCATCGAACACAGCCGCTTGCCCGAGCTGTTCCGACGTTGCTTTGAGGATGGGCTGGCTAATCCGGCGGAGCGTCCCTCCATGTCGGAGTGGTTGGAGGCGTTGACTGAATGCGACGAGCGCATGGTGAGTTGCGAAGGCTGTGGCGGTCATAATCTTTTACCCGCGCATTTCAATGAGGACGACGCAGAGTGCTTTTTTTGTCCGTCTCCTCTGGATGACAACCTGGTTTTGTTCGAGGAGTTCATTGTTCCTGCCCATGAAGACGGCGCCGCTCCGGAGGTGGATGACTGGGTGCCCACTGGCCGCAAGGTCGTCCTGCAGCCTGGCGACAAACGTGAGTTAAAGCGGTTGATGCCGACTTTCAGTTATGACCGCTGGCCGGAAGACCACCTGAAAGTTGAGTACACAGAGAAGGGGTTAGGAATCCGTCCGTTACCGGATGGCACCCTTCACGTTCAGCGCGGTAGCACGATAAAGCCAGTGGAGGGCTATCAGGGACTGAAGGAGAGCCTCCGTGGGAAATACGATACGCCGTATTGGATTCACATCGGTGAGCTGACAGACCAGCACATCGTCTGGCAGTTCAGGTGGTGATCAATCATGGAGCTTAAAGACTTTCCGCTGTTTTCCGAGGACTTGCTCACCTTATCGAGCAAAGAAGACCTAAGTGGTTTTCAGGCCGGCCAAAGGGTTCTTTTTCAGCCATACGATGATGATTGGATGGCTATTCAGGGCAATGCTCGTGTCATTGTTAGCTGCAGTCCAGTTGATCGAATTCTTTTTGAACGTCTGGCGCAGCGCGACCAGGTGCAATGGTTGTTAACCACAACCCGCAAAGGCCAATTGCTTGTTCAGTACTGTACTCCGGTCGAAATTGCACCCATGGGGCTGGAGCTTGGCCTTGATGAGCTGATCCTTGATGACCTTTATGGCAAACAGGAGATAGGTGAGAGGGATGTTGACCTGGCCTGCCGCTGGTTTGAATCCCATTTCGTCGTGGAAGTAGAAGATGAGCGCTGGCTTACCCTTGCGAGATTCTCCAACCGAGCTTCCAAGGGTAGTTTTCAGTTGTTGGGTAACGGTTGGCGAGCAGATATTGAACGCAGGGATGATGGCGCCTTGCTGGTCAAAAGAGTCACTCGCAATGTCAGGAAAGACAGTGCGTTCTCGTTATTAACTGGAGAGTTCAATTTTGTAGATGCATCCGTAGCGGCTGTGCTGAACAGTGGCTCTCAGCAAGCCATCCTGGATGCGACGTTGCGCGATAACGAAAGTTATCTGGAATTATGGAATTTATACAACGACAAGGAATGGCAGAACGCTCTGAAAGAGGCGGAGACATTACGATCTTTGAGATTTGTAGACTGGGAGGCATTTGAAGATGGGCGCGAGAACGCCTGGCGCCTGATTCCGCGAACACCCGATGATTATCGAGAGTTTCGCGATCGTTGGAGTGGTCTTGATCTGCCATCGAACCGCCAGGTGGATATCGGAATGAACCCACCAGATTGGACAGAGGAGTTGACGACAGATGAAAGCGAAAATGCTTCTGCGAACACGCCCCGAGGTACGATCGTTTTCAAACATGATCACTTAATTTTCAGGCCAGCCTCCAATCGAAAATCTGTTCAGCCGCGCGAGAAAGAGGGTTGGCTGTATCTTTCATTGGCGGGACACCGCACCGCAGGTAAGCGCCGGCTTGCAGCCAAGCAATCAATTGATTCCGGAAAACGTTTGCCACAATTGAAATGGCTCCTGGAGGGCGTTGCTGTTCCGGCTGCTCGCAGAAGACGAATTGATGGGCTCACACCTTACGCCAAAGAGACGTTCAAGGGCGGAAAGCCAACAGAAAAGCAGATCCAGGCATTGGACGCTGCGCTCAATACGCCAGATTTGGCGATCATTATTGGCCCGCCTGGCACGGGCAAGACTCAGGTAATTGCGGCTTTGCAAAGGCGGCTGGCGGAGGAATCACAGGATCAGAACCTTTCCGGGCAGGTTCTCATCAGCAGTTTCCAGCATGATGCAGTTGATAATGCTTTGGATCGCAGTGATGTGCTGGGTTTACCGGCAACTAGAGTAGGTGGGAAGCGTGGTGCTGCTGACGAAGCTGCTCTGATAGACCCCTGGTTGGACCGGCAGACAGCGCATCTTAAAGAAAAGATTGAGCTGGAGTACGTAAGATATCCAGAGCTGGAGAAAATCAAGAAGTTGTCCGAAGCCCTGACCTTTGCAAGAGTGGCTGGTTATGAACCCGCCCGACTTGCCGATGAGCTTCAGCGAATTCTTGATGGAGTCAGGGAGCTCTCAGCCTATGGGCTAATCCTACCACCAAGAACAGAGGCGGAACTGGAGGAGTACATTGACTGGTTGGGGCGTAACCGTCAGGTCGCGGCCAGCAAAGGGCGAATGGACCCCAATGCCCTGCGAAAGATCAGGGCGCTACGGGATACTGCGGTGTCTTTTCAAGACGACGGGGCTGATCGTGCCTGGGATTTACTGAGTTGGCTGAAGCGCAATGATCCAGGTGGTAATCCTGAAAATCTCTCCTTGCTCGAGGAATTGGCTGACACCGAACAAGTAAATGATGCGGCCCTCAAACAGCTCGCTAGCCTTAAGAACCGACTACTCGATCAATACCTGCCAGATTACCGGCCCCCAGCGCTCAGGTTCAAAATTGATTCGAGAGGTCTCGAGCTGTTGAACACTCTGGAACGGCTGATCGAAAGAAAGGTTCAGGAGCGCAAGCAAGGCGTCGCCTGGGTACTTGAGCAGCTCTCCGATAGTCTCAGGCTTGATCGCCAGGCTGCTCGATCAGTAGTTGATGAATACTCCATGGTGGTTGGTGCTACCTGCCAGCAAGCGGCTGGCCAGCAAATGGCCAATCTAAAGTCGATTGCGGGTTTTGATGCTACCGAAATCGAGTTTGAGACTGTGGTTGTTGATGAGGCTGCTAGGGCAAATCCGCTGGACCTATTTGTACCGATGGCAATGGCCAAGCGGCGCATTGTTCTGGTGGGTGATGATCGGCAGTTACCACATATGCTCGAACCCAACATTGAGGGACAGTTGCAGGAGGAGCATGACCTTACAGAGCAGCAACTGGCAGCTTTTCGATCAAGCTTGTTTGAGCGACTGAGAGTGAAACTCCAGGATCTCGAACGGCAGGACAACATCCGGAGAGTTGTCATGCTCGATACCCAGTTCCGTATGCATCCTGTTTTGGGGGATTTTGTGAGCAAACATTTCTACGAGGCTGCGGGGCTTGGAAAGGTTCAGTCTGGTCGAAAGGCAGAGGATTTTGCTTTTTCCGATTCGTTCCTGAATGGCATGAAGGAGCTGAGCCGTCACTACCAAGAACGTGTATGCCAATGGGTTAACGTTCCACTCACAGAGGGCAAAGCTGGCAAGAGAGGGACGAGTCGCGTTAGAGAAGCAGAGGCTGAGCGTATCGTGGATGAAGTTCGGCGGGTGATGGTGGCCGGTGGAGAATCCGTCTCTGTTGGCGTGATTACATTCTATGCCGCTCAGCGCGATCTCATCATGGAAAAACTGGCGCAGACGAAAATTGACGGAAAGCCTTTAATGGTCAGACAAGAGGGCGGGTTCGAACCTCATGATGATTTCAAGTGGACAAGAAAACAGAACGCGGATGGATCATTGAGCCAAGAAGAGCGGCTAAGGGTTGGGTCAGTGGATGCCTTCCAAGGGAAGGAGTTTGATGTGGTGTTCTTGTCCTGCGTGAGAACTTATCAACCTGCACATACAGCAAAAACTCAGCAGGATGATGACGCTGCGAGGGAAGAGCAATTGAATCGGCAGTTCGGCTTCTTACGGTTACCAAACCGAATGAACGTGGCAATGAGTCGTCAGCGACAAATGTTGATTTGCGTTGGTGATGCCAACCTTGCCACCAACCCTGATGCCGAAGACGCTGTTCCTGCGCTGGCAGCTTTCTACGAACTATGTGGAGGTGCCCATGGCAGCGTTCGTTGAAACTGGCAGCTACCTCAAATTCATCGATCGGCCCAGGTCAAAATCAAAAGCGATTCTTTGGCCGATCCTCGTTCATCGAGTTCTCTATCCTGAGCCAAGGCAGCCCGAGTTGAATTTGTTTCAGCGGGCGGTTCTCGGACTGATCAGGGCCAAACGCGACAGACAGGATGATATTGCCGCTCTGACTGGTCTACACCCGGAATTGATCGCCCTGATCGTTGCGCAAGGGATTAGTCATGGCTTGTTGACCTCGGACGCAGATGCTCTGACGGATAAAGGACACAAGCTGCTGGACGATGAGGAAGATGAGTCGTCGAATCTCAAGGCTGGCTTCCTGATTCAGGACGCGATAAGCGGAAATTTCTGGCCACGAATGGTAACGAGGCTCGAACAAATTGAGCCCTTAGATCCGCAAGCCAGGTTTCCAGTGTTTTCTCTTGAGAGGCGGACCGGTCATACCTTCCGGCCCTATCTCGCCGGACCAAAAATGCAAAACCTGCCTGCTTTAGACAACGAGTCACTCGCTCGGGCCTACCGTGACTATCGGAAAGACTTTCGGGCCAGCCAGCAACTGCACGGTGGGCACTCGTCATCCGATTTAGTGCGATTGCAAGGATTTCAGCGGCTGGACGATTCACCGGAGGCCGCCAGGCTTGTTGTTTGGGTAACGGGGGATGAAGAGGGAGACGAACTCTGGTCAGTAAAGGATCCGTTCGGTCTCAGAGAGAGCGCATGGTGGCTTGAGCAACCAATACAACAGCTGCTGGACTCAGACACTAATCTCCGGAAATTCCTGGCGCCGCTGATTGGTATTCCTGACGCAGGAGAGTTAACCAATGAAGAGTGGATGAGAGAGCTTCAAAAGAGAACGGAACTGGATATTTTGATCGAGTACCCGTGGGTAGAGGCTCAGTCTGACATAAGGCGATATTTCGCGAGGTTATTAAAGTGGCAGCGCAAGATTGAATCAGGCACGACTTGGGATTCTGATTTGGAGGCTGCTCTGGGTGACTGTCAGAAGCTTCTAGAAGTGGTTATGCAGTGGCTTATCAGAACATACCCGGCAAATGTTGGCCAGTTACCCCCTGGCAGAAAGTCGGACTGGAGTTTGAATGAGCGGCTTCTCGGTGCACTTGGGATTCCATCTTTTACTCATGATGTCGTCCGAACACTGGCGCGTCAGGATTTGCGTCAGATCATAAGAGCATGCCAGAACCCCACAAGCTCACTTAAAGCCTTGCTTTTCGCCGCCGGAATGGGGGCGCTTAACGAAGATCAGCACCCGCTGAAAATCCTGGAAGCTGAGGACTTACAAATGTTGAAGTTGTTAGATCTTGCTGACCTTCGAAACCAGAGTAGTCACGGGCAGAGTCGCTTCAATCAACGGAAGTCGACAGAGATTACTCAGGATGTCGTGATAGCACAGATTACGTATGCAAAGAATTTCACGGAATGCTTTAAGGATTGGATGTAATGGCTAAAAAGAATGGAAACAAGCGTAATGCACCGCCGGTGGCAACGGGAGCCCCGACGGCATCTTCGCGTCAGCCCGCGTCACTGGAAAAGTTTGCTCCAATTTGGGCAGCTTCATTTGAGAATGCGTCGAAAGTCTATCAAGCGACTGGTTCAAATATAGAAATTGACGTCGACAAAGAATTGATCGATCGGGTCCTGGATTCGCTCCAGAAAACTGACGACTCTCCCGCGATAGCGCGTTGGATTGAGCGATTTGCCGAGATATGTAAGGAGCTCAGCAAGTACCACGAGAAGCTCAACGAGGAATATCTCCAACGCTGGGAGCAGGCCAGCAAGCTCGGTGAAGAAAACGATGCCGAAAACAAACGCCTGCAACTTGAAGCTGAGCGGGTTGAGGTAGATAGAGAGGCTTTGGAGCAACGAATTGCTGACATAGACGAGCTGGAGCTTGAGTTAGCCAACAAGAAAAATAATCTTTTGAGCCTCGAGCGATTGCTCAAGCAGAGAGAGGCGAATGCAGAGGCAGGGTTTGCAGAAGAAAATGAAAAAGCACTGAGGCAACTGGAAGAGCAACAGCGTCAGCTTATTGTCCAGCGAGAATCAGATCTGAAGGATTTGCAGGATCAGAAGACTGCGCTTGGAGAGGAATTAAAGCAGGCTGCACGAAAGCTCGGAGAAATCAGGCATAGCTGTTCTGAGGCAGAAACTCAGCGAATTGACGAACTTGATGCGAGGGAGCACGAGCTCAGCCAGACAAAGGCAAAGCTAAGTCGCGATAGAACAAGGCTGGAGCGGGAGTGGTCAGAACTCGGAACAGAGCAAGCTGAGCTAGATAATCGCATAGCTGAGGGAGTGGAAGCCGAGCGCCAGGGATTTGCGCTCGAGTTGGCGAAGATATCTGCACAGAGAGAGAAGGCTTGGGAAAAGGTTCAGACGCTACAAGAACGGTTGCATGACCTCCAGGAGTTGGGTTCCGCACTGGGTGAGCGCTCTCCAGCAGAAATACTTGAGAATTTAGAGAGATTGACGTCTGAAAATCGCGACCTTAAAAGACAGCTGGAATCTTCAGATACCGCTGAGTTGCAGCGAGACAATCAATATCTACGGGATAAAGTGTCAGACCTGGAGCGAGACATCACCGCTCTGCGCCCGGAACTTGACGAAGCGCGTCGAGAGTTGAGCGTGAAGCGTGTGGCTGCTACGGAGCTTGAAGCCATTGCCCGGGAGAAGCGGGTTCTCGAGTCTCACAAAAACACGCTAACAATCCACATTGACGATCTTGAAACCCGTATTGATCAGTTGACCAATGCGCAAAAGGCCAAAACAGCATTCCCGGCGATGTCGATCATGGACACTGATAAAGCCTTCCAGGCCAGCATCGAGCTTGAGCATGTGCCAGATTTGAAGTCCTTTGCAGAAGAACTTCAGCACCGTATTGCCCGAGCTGAAAAGAATGTGGAGCTATTCTATCCGATTGAGGATATCAGGCTGCTTCTCGGCGGTTTGGCTATGAGTCAGTTACACGTGTTCCAAGGAATTAGTGGCACGGGTAAAACGAGCCTTGCGAAGGCCTTTGCTAAGGCCATGGGAGGGTTCTGTCAGGACATAGCCGTGCAGGCAGGCTGGAGAGATCGCGACGATTTGCTGGGTCATTTCAACGCCTTTGAGCGCCGTTTCTACGAGAAGGACTGCTTGCAAGCTCTATATAAGGCACAGACCCCTCGCTGGCAAGACTCTTGTAATGTGATCCTGCTTGATGAGATGAACCTCTCTCGGCCAGAGCAATATTTCGCAGAATTCTTGTCCGCTCTTGAAAAAAATAATCCGGCCGAGCGACTAATCAGCCTTTCTGAAACAGCGTTGCCCGGGGCACCAAGAATGCTGATGGATGGTCGTCAGATTCTTGTTCCAAATAACGTTTGGTTTATCGGTACGGCAAACCATGACGAGACGACGAATGAGTTAGCTGACAAGACCTATGATCGCTCCCATGTGATGACGCTTCCGAAGCAGGATCACAGTTTCCGTATAAAGGATTATCCGCCTGCGAGCTATTCATACAGTTCTCTGCAATACGCCTTTGATACTGCATGCCAGAAACACGCCGCCTCTGTGAAAGCTTTGCTCGGTAAATTAACCGAGAACGACTTCACGAGACAGCTTGAAAATGACTTTGGTCTGGGGTGGGGCAACCGCTTTGAGAAGCAGGCACTCAGGTTTGTCCCCGTTATGATGTCATCAGGGGCTACCAGTGGTGAGGCACTGGATCATTTGCTCGCTAGCAGAATAATGCGACAGGGTAAGGTGACAGGTCGTTTCGATGTAAATGCAGATTCTGTTCGAAAATTGATGTCCTCACTGGAAGCGTTCTGGAGTGAAGCGAGCCTGGATAGCCTTCCGGCGACCTCACTTGAACTTTTGGAGAAAGACATCAAACGGAAAGAGGGCGGGTTTTAATGTGGGTGGATCGGTTGACCGGGCAACATATCGATCGTCTGCCTGACGTTATCGAGTCCGGCCGTTACCTGGCTGAGCTGATGGCTGGTGATTCATCATCTTTGAGTGTGGCAGCGAGCGGTCTGTTGGTCGATGATGGGAGCGAAATTGCCAATGTGGGTGGGGAGCGAAAATCTTTTAGGCTGCCGGACAAGGCAATTGCCCAGAAATCAGAGTTATTCGAGCGCATCCTGGATACGATAGATTCAAGCATTGAGAGTGAGACTGAGCTGGCATCTCCATTAATGCCTGAGGGTGTAGTTGATGACGACAGTCATCTGAACTCATTTGACTTGAAGCTGATGGAGATCATTGGAGCAGGGCATCTTCATCAGATATCGATGAGACCAAGGTTGGACCTGCACTATGAAGAAGAGGTCACGGATGTCGCCAGGGCGAAGAAGTTGGCCAAAGGTGCGTTAGTTCACCTGGCCTCGCATTCTGAATGCTGGCAGCGTCAGACATTGTCGGGCGTTATACCCAAGAGGGTGAAGGCCCGGTTTAGCGAGGACGATTTTAATATTTATGAAAATCGTGTGTACGCACGGCTGCTCGACAAAATCGAGCAGTATTTGAGTAAACGAGTCGGCACGCTAAAGCAGATTCAGTCCGCCGTTAATGAGGCGTTGGAATTTTATGGAGCCAATGATCTTCATCATCGCCTGACCGACGAAATATGCAGGCTTTGGGGAAAAGCCTTTACGCAGTATTCAACCAGCAAAGCATCCGAACAGCTCGCCGAGACGCTCGAACATCTTGAAAATGCACTTGGGATAGTTCGAGGTCTCAAGCAGAGAGGCCTTTACCTGTTGGTGAGTCGCACCGCGAATATTGGAGATGGGCTGCATCTTACGAATATCCTGAGCCATGATCAGCATTACCGCCATTTACCTGTCCTTTGGAATGAATTAAGGAGTGTTATTGGCGGTAAGCGGACTACGCCTGAGGAACGAAGGGCGCGAAACGAAGCACTGAACGTAACCTATTCGAGATACGCCGGTCTGGTTCTTCGTCATGCTTTGGTGCCTTATCTCGGAACTGAGCTTTCATCGCGTTGGGCCGGGCTAAATCTTGTATTAAGACAAGTAGGGCTCAACTGGCACTTGCTTTTATCTTCCAATGACTCAAGCGGATTAGAAAAAATCCTCTTGGAAGTTGTTCCTTGGATGGGGCTGGGCGAACGTCCAGAGGTCCCTCAAATTAAGCAAAATCTTGACGGCACGTTATCGAGAGTATTGGCTTGGCCAAATTTGAGTGACGATCACTTGTCCTCCACTGAAGCTGCTACCGACGGCGTATGGGTGCAGCTATCGCCGTTCGACCTTTATGGTGTTGAAAGATTTGGTTATGTAATTGACCAGCTTTTACAGAGGGAACTGGTGACTGGATACGGTTGCCCGATCTTAAAAGTCCCAGCCAAATCGCTAAGAATTGCCAAAGAAATTAAAGGCTTGGTAGTAGAACCGAAACGACATGAGATTCGAGTTGTAGAGGTTCTGACCACGGGAGATCTTTCCAGGGTTGAGCGGTCACTTTTCGATGACAATGCAGCTGATCAAGTCAGCGAGCTGGGCAGAAGACAGAAGGAAATCATGGCACTTGAGCGATGCCCGGTTTGCTCAAGTCCAGTTAAGCTGATTCATCAACAACCCAGTGGCTTTGCGACAGATTGCAAATCGTGCAAGACAAAGCGGTACCTTCGACTGAATGGAGCCAATGTGGAATACGAGCAGAAACTAGCTGACTCGCGTGATTTTCAAGTGGTTGGGCGGCGGAGCTTTTCGTTTCAAACCCGAAGGTAGTCATGGTAAAGCAGTCAAAAGTCGAGCTAACGATAGTGGGACATGATGATTAACAATAAAGGCCAGTCTCTCGAACTATTCTTCATCGATGGAAAACTCGATGGCATGCTGACAGTCGAGGTGTTTAACTGGACGGGCATGTGTTAATGGCTCCGCTCACGCGCCTTGGAGCCGCCTTAAAGAAATGGGAAGACAGCGACGCCGGTGTATATTTGTTATTTGGCGAAGATGACGAGGGCCCATTGGCCTACATAGGGAAGGGCGAGGATATCGGCGGGCGGATCAAGAGCCATGATTATTTCCAAGGATTGGTGGACCACTGCG
This sequence comes from Marinobacter sp. tcs-11, assembly GCF_002049515.1. Lineage (NCBI taxonomy): Bacteria > Pseudomonadati > Pseudomonadota > Gammaproteobacteria > Pseudomonadales > Marinobacteraceae > Marinobacter > Marinobacter sp. tcs-11. The sequence continues at coordinate 45,992 of NZ_LLYU01000026.1, forward strand.
ATCCTTATAACGGTGGCCAGCAATATGCTGAAGTCGAGTTATTGAGCCTGTAAGGTTAACCTTAGATTCCAAAATTCGACTGTCAAAGCTACTTCAGCTTAATAAATTTTCTTGTATTATTTAATCTTTCAGTACTTGTCTAAGGCACCAAATCACCAATTTTTTTCGTCTCGAATAGGTAAAAAATGGGTAGCATGTTAAATCTATTAACTTTTTTGGCTTCACCTCTGATACCACAAAGATTCTGAAGTGAACGGAAAACCAGAATAGAAATCCCACTTTTGATTTAAAGTCCTTCAGAGCAACAGGAATTCCAGCAAAGTAGCAGAATTCAAATTCCCATCTAACGTCCTTGTATCGAGGTGGCTGAAGCAACCAACAGTATTCGTTGAACCTCCAACAAGCATCGTAGTCGATAAGAACAATGCAGGGAATTTTGATGTTTAGAGCTTTTGCATTTTTTTCAGCTGCTCCGATCATTTTCAGAGTTGGCATGCGATATTCCATATATATTCCCAATTGATAGTCTCGCTTAAGTTTAAATTTACTTTGACCGGGCAAATGACGGGATGCTGACTATTTTGCGAACATTTCTACTTAGAAGTGCGCCTAAGAACACATTGTCTAAGCGCACCGTGTGTGATGTTATTGATTAATCTGACAGGTCAGGACCTGCACAGTCGGCGTGACCTGCACCCGGTATGGCGTGTTTGAGTGCTGTGCGGGATTAGCCGGGAGTTCTATAGACCGCCGGCAATGACAGCAGAGGTTGTCCCGGGGCAATGCGGGTACCGCCAAGACATTGCTGGTAGCAGAGCGTTGTCACGAGGAGACATTGGCGTCTCTGGATAAGGCGATTGAGCTGAGTCAGTCCGGCAAGCTACACCATATAGCTATCCAAGAACTCGGCTAGGCTGGTTCGCAGAGGAAGCATTGGCGATTTCTGTTTATTGCGCCCTGGTGGCAGAAAACGTCGAGCAGGGCATTGTGCTGGCAGTGAATCACAGTGGTGTGGGACTTAGACTCCACGGGGGTTATCACCAGGAATATCCTTAGCGCCGGAGCGGTATCCGGGAAGTAAACGAGGCCATCAACCGTTGATTGTTTGAATCTCCGGTGTCTTGCCACTCAATGATCAGTGATAATGTTAGGATGATACCTTTCTGCGCCGCTCCAAAGCGACAAGGCGTCATATAAAATTGTGAGTCATTTCCCGTCATGAATTCAGTGTCCTCTTCTACACAAATTGACCCCCACTGGCTAATGCGCCTCTTTGGAGCTGAGTCTGCAACGTTCAATTTAGCTAATGGCGGTTTGCAGGTTGTCACAAAAAACGGCGATAGATACTTGATTCTAGCTGAGTCATTAGCGAATGAGGCTACATTTCAAGAGGGAATGGTTTTTGCCAGACTGGTGTTGCAAACAGATGTCGGCCCCAAAACCTTCTCAGGGCTCAGAAAAAAAGAGGCCCAAGCCTTGTTCCGTTGGCTACGCCAGCATTGGCTCAAGCAGCTTGCCCCGGAAGTGGCGAAGACCGCTGACAATATTCGGTCGTTATTGGCTAAGGGGTACCCTCGGCAGTCGAGAATAGATTTAGCTAAAGAAATGGCGCAGCAGGTTTTGAGGCGATTTGTAAGAGTGCCGGAGGCTGAATGGTGTGAAGGTATCAAAGAAGTGCCTTTTCAGTGGTTAGCTGATGTAGCCGGCTGGCAGGAGTCAGACCTTGAACAACTACGCCAAAGCTATGTGGCACGTCAACTGAAGCTCTATGACGAGTTTTTTGCATCCGTTGAAAGTCAGCCGCTTACTGATCGTCAGCGAGAGGCTTGCGTAGTCGATGAAGATAACAATCTAGTGTTGGCTGGTGCGGGTACCGGTAAGACAAGTGTCATGGTTGGTCGCGCCGGGTATTTGATTAAGAGCGGGCAAGCCAGGGCTTGCGATATTCTGATGCTTGCGTTTGCGAACAAAGCAGCAGCAGAAATGCAAGAGCGAATTGATAATCGGCTAGGGCGCTGTGGGGTTGCCGCAAGTACGTTTCACAAGTTGGGCAAGGACATTATTGCCAAAGTAGAGGGACAGCAACCGTCCCTGACCCCCCTCGCAGAGGATGACCGACAGCTCGCTTTACAGGTGAACCAGTGGTTTGAAAAGCATTTGAAGGTGCGTTCTTACCGGCAATTGGTGATCAGGTACTTCCAGTATTATCTCTACCCTGCAGCAAACCCTTTCGATTTCGATACAGAAGGGGAATACTTTGATTATATCCTTGCTAACGATATCCGTACGCTAAAAGGTGAGGCGGTCAAAAGCTTGGGTGAGTGTCTAGTCGCGAATTACCTTTTTAAGCAAGGCATCGAGTATCAATATGAGCCTGCTTATGAGCATAAGACGGCAAACCCGCTACATCGCCAGTACCAACCTGATTTTTACCTGCCGGAGCATGGTGTCTATATCGAGTACTACGGAATCGATCGGGATGGCAATACTGCACCTTATGTTGATAGGGAGCTTTACCATCAGGGAATGGCCTGGAAACGACAACTTCATGCCGAGAAAGGCACTTGTCTGGTTGAGCTGTATCACTACGAGCTGGTAGAAGGAGTGCTATTTGAAGCGCTCGATGAAAAATTAGCTGAAAATGGGGTGGAGTATCGGCCGCTTCCGCCGGAAGCTGTCTTGGCAACGTTGCGTGAATTTGGGGCTATCAGTACGTTTGCCGCTTTGCTGGCGGATTTGCTGAAAAGGTATCGTGCGAACTGTTATGAGCCTGGGCAAGTGGAAGCCTCCATTGCCAAAGCTGAAAACAAGGAGCAAGTAAAGGCGGCCTTGAAGCTGCTCCAGCCGATACTTGAGGACTATCAGGTGTTGCTGGACAGGGAAGGTCACATCGACTTCGATGACATGATCGGCAAGGCCATTGAGTATGTCCGAGACGGTCGCTTTGTCAGTCCTTGGCGATACATCCTGGTTGATGAATTTCAGGATATCTCAGATGCCCGTGCCCGCCTGGTTAAGTATCTTCGGGATTCTGTCAAAGATAGTTCGTTATTCTGTGTAGGGGATGACTGGCAGGCGATTTATCGTTTCACGGGTAGTGATCTCAGTTTTACAACCGCATTTCCGGAAAAGTTCGGGCCCACCAGGGTAACGGCACTTGACCTTACTTTCCGCTTCAACAGCGGTATCGGTGATGTGGCAACGCGTTTTGTGCTCCAGAATCCCGCACAGGTTAAGAAGCAGCTAAACAGTCTAAAAAAAGTCATAAAACCATCGGTATCGCTTCTTCGCGAGGACAACAGGCAAAAGCAAAGCCCTGGCGAGCCAAGCCGGTTGGAGAAGGTTATTGCGCGCATAGCGGAGATTGCTGAGCCCGGCAGTAGTGTCTATTTGTTGGGGCGTTACGGCTTTAATCTACCGGACAGGGCAGAGCTGCGGCATATTGCCGAACGCTACCCTTCAATTGTGCTGGAGTCCCATACGGTACATGCCTCTAAAGGAAAAGAGGCCGATTATGTGATCGTTCTTGGATTGGAGACTGGCAAGCACGGTTTCCCATCCATGAAAACGACGCACCCCCTCCTTGAGGCATTATTGCCAGGAAAAGAGAAACACCCCAATGCTGAGGAAAGGCGGTTGTTGTACGTCGCTCTCACACGGGCTAGAAATCGCGTTTATATGATTGCCGATATGGCTGTAGCTTCAGATTTTGTAGTCGAGTTGCTAAGGGAAGGGTACGACGTCGAGCTGAATGAATTCGCGACCTCACTCAGCCAGCAACTGCTTCACATGCTCAAATGTATGAAATGCAAAACTGGAACCATGGTTCCAAGGCAGAGTAAATTCGGAGGCTTTTTTGGTTGTAACAAATACCCTCTTTGTACGCACCGTGAGCGAGGTTGCGCTCAGTGCGAATCCCAAATGCGCCGAGCTGGCCGATTCAAGATTTGTATTAATCCGGAATGCTTGAACTGGGTTCCGGTCTGTCCCAAATGTGGTGCAGAAATGGTACAGCGTAAAGGTCGTTATGGGGAATTCTGGGGCTGTAAAAACTATAGAAGTAACGGTGATGGCTGCTCACAAACGGAAAACGAGATTACGTTTGATCGAAGTCTGTTGACAGTTGCACTGGCTCTGTAGGCCTATGTCTTGCCAAGAGAGATGGATGCAAAAAAAAACAGTGACTGAAGAGGTGTGCTCCTAATACAAAAAAATACGCCAGGAGGTATCGATGCTCAGGCTCTACTACTAGAAATCAGATAGTAGGGTCTGGGTGACAACTTCCTGGCTATAATTAAAAAAGTTCAGTTAATGATCTAAATTACTAAAATAAATCTTTATAAGAGTAATCATAAACAATCTTCCAATACTTTTGGTTTTTTTGGGTTTTTATTACGCCCCAACATGTGCCATAGGAGCTTGATAGCATAGTAATAGTCACGTTTGGTGGACTGAGCCATAATATTATCCTCAAAAAACTTAGTCACATGACGGTTTCCTATTTGGTCAGGTGGACAATCACAATATTTTATGAACTTATAAATCCTTTGTAGTTGACGATTACGGTGTTTTTTCCCACCTTTTTTAGAATAGTTTTTGAGCCTGAAGTTTAGGCTTGTAGATTTACTTGCTATCTTTTTCATTTTTCGATTTACCAATGTAGGAATTGGAAATAGACGATCTTTTGTGCCCTAAATCCTCCGCGATTTCTTTTCTCACAGAAGAATCTAGTTGTTTACTTGCCTTTCCCCCGTAAACTGGTGGGGCGATGTCGGTTTTAAGATAATATTTACGACATGCGTAGATCGCTCGAAGTTCTTTGTAAGAATTTATCCCGACATTTTTCAAGTGGTCTCTATAACGATCTATTTCGGATCGGCAAAATTGTATCCACTTTTTATCTTCTGGAATAATTGAATAATGATTAGCTTGAAGTGCGGCGCCACGAGTGAGCGTTTCGATTGCAAGCTCGTCTGGTTCAACATTCACAGTTCTAGGCCGCCCTCCTTTTGTACCGTACTTAACCTCAATAAGTTGATTTTCAATCAGAGTTATCAGTGCTTCCCGGTGATCTAAAAGTGATGCTTCTTTTAGTCTCAGTCCAAAAAGCAAGCATGTTTGCGCGACAATCGTTGCACGTTTATTTCTTTTATCAATGAGAGAGTGAAATAAACCTTCAATGTCGAAGTGATAATCTTCTAACGGTTTCTCAGTACGCACAAAATTCCTTTTCTCTAAGCCGCAATCCTTAACTCCTGTCACGGGAACCCAGACTCCGTGGGTAATGTGTTTAAAAACCACATTAACAGCAGAAATTAGGCCATGCTTATAGGCGGTGCTATAGCATTCAAGCGTTTTGGCATAATCCAAAACATCTTGTTTAGTAATATTTTTCAGATTTCCTGAATATCCTTTTTTCTCCATATAGTCTTGAAATTTTATGAATTTGGATGCTACCGAGGCAGCAGCACCATACGACAGGGCTTGGTCATGAACAGCCTGGTCCAAGGCCTTTTTAACTAGTGGTAATACTTTTCTTTTTCTCATAAATGATTTCCTTAGATTTAAAGTCGAGCTCACCTCCCTTGAGGTGGTAAGTGATGGGATAGCTTGCGTCGCTATCGAACGGTGAGCTCGTCCGTTAGGAGTTACTGTTAGTTGGAGAAGACGCGCGTGGCGGGGATTTCGCTTGCCGTCGTGGTACCCACGAAAGCTCAACGCCCATACCTTTAACCCAGCATGGCATCGTCCTAACTCGATGGCCTCTCTGTGGTTACCGAAAGCTACTAATCAGAAACAAAGTAAGCGAACATCACCCGGCGATATACGCCAGGTCCGGATGACCGAAAAAAGACTTCAATAACCGGGGTAGTTTCTGTAACCGCCGAAGTTGTCGATAAACGATATTCC
>NZ_LLYU01000027.1:0-49082 GCF_002049515.1 Marinobacter sp. tcs-11
GGAATATCGTTTATCGACAACTTCGGCGGTTACAGAAACTACCCCGGTTATTGAAGTCTTTTTTCGGTCATCCGGACCTGGCGTATATCGCCGGGTGATGTTCGCTTACTTTGTTTCTGATTAGTAAGTCCATCGGATACGCCTTTCATCGTGGCGGATGCCTCGGTGTTGTGGGCCATTCTTCAGGTGTCCGAATCCGATATTGACCAGATTTCAACGGGAGACGAGGTTCAGATTTCCTCCAGGGATTCAAGTTCTGACCGGTTTCACAGTGGGCAGGTATCCTGGGTGTCGAGCATGCTCGATGAAAAGACCCGCACCATCCCGGTTCGCGTTGTGCTGGAGTCTCCCAGAGGCGACCTTCGCCCGAATACCTATGCCACGGCCAGAATCATGACGGAATCGGAGGCCTCACTGCCGCTGGTTCCGGATGATGCGGTTCAAACCATTGGCGATGACTCCGTTGTGTTTGTTCCGGGCGATGAGAAAGGGGCTTACAAGGCGGTTCCCGTCACGCTTGGCAAGGAGGCAAACGACTGGATCGAGATCAAGTCCGGCATTAGCGCAAACACGGAAGTGGTTTCAGTAGGCGCTTTTGATCTGATGTCGGCCATTACCGCCAGTGGCCGCAGCGCCGCTCACGGACACTAAACCCCGGGGGGAGCATGATCAACGCAATTGTGAATTATGCGCTGAACAATCGTCTGATGACGCTTGTTTTTGCTATCGCCGTGATCGTTGCCGGCGTATTTTCATTTCAAAAACTGCCGGTGGATGCGTTTCCGGACGCGACGCCGACCATGGTTCAGGTGTTTACCACCAGTCCTGGTCTGTCGCCGGTTGATATCGAAACGCTGATTTCCTATCCCGTTGAGATCAGCATGTATGGAATTCCCAAGCTGGAAAAAGTGCAGAGCACGTCGATTTTCGGGTTGTCGCGGGTGACCATCTATTTCGAAGATGGCACCGATATCTACTTCGCCAGGCGGCTGGTAAACGAACGGCTTTCCGAGGCCAAGCGCCAGATTCCCGAAGGGATGGGGCAGCCGGAACTCGGGCCCATAGCGAGCGGTCTTGGGCGCATCCTGATGTATTCCCTGGAAGCTGAGGATAAGGATCAATACAGCCTGCAGGAAATCCGCACGATCCAGGACTGGATTGTCAAGCCCCAGCTCAGAACCGTTCCGGGTGTAACCGGTGTGCTGTCCATCGGCGGCGAGGTAAAACAGTATCAGGTCAATATCGATGCGCAGAAGCTTCAGGCAAGGAACCTGACAGTGTCTGACGTTCGCGGCGCCCTCACCCAGAATAATCGGAACGTCGGCGCCTCTTTCATTACGCGAGGAGGTGAAGAGTATATAGTTCGCGGCTACGGTTGGGTTAATTCAGGTACCGAGGGCATCGAGGACATCCAGAACATCATTGTGTCCAAGAGTGAGGGAGAGTCTCCTATTTATGTCAGGGATGTGGCAGAGGTTAGCCTTGGACCGGCAATTCGCCGCGGCGCGGAGGTGTCCTCGGGCGAGGAGTCCGTGGGCGGCTACGTGATGAAGCTGATCGGAACCAACACCAGTCAGGTACTCGAGGACGTCAACGCAAAAATCGATGATCTGAACAAGTCACTTCCCGAAGGGCTGAAAATAGAGGCTTATTACTCCCAGGCGGAGTTGGTGGGCAAGGCCATAGGCACTGTCGAGAAAGCATTACTTGAGGGCTCGGTTCTGGTGCTGGTGTTCCTCTATCTGTTCCTCGGAAATATACGTTCCACACTGATCGTGGTGGCGACCTTGCCGTTGTCTGTGCTTTTCGCATTCATTGCGATGCGGATTTCGGGCCTGTCCGCCAATCTGATGAGTCTGGGGGGGCTGGCTATCGGCATCGGTATGATGGTGGACGGCGCCGTTGTGATGATAGAGAACATCTTCCGACATCTGGAAGAACGATCAGAGGAAAAGGTCAGTGTTCTGAGGCTTGTAGGTGAATCTGCCCGGGAAGTGGCTCGTCCGATTGTGTTTGCCATTGGCATCATTATTATCGTTTTTCTGCCGCTGTTTACGCTGCAGGGCGTTGAGGGCAAGCTGTTTTCGCCCATGGCCTACACCATCAGTTTTGCGTTGATCGGTGCGCTGTTACTCGCGTTGACGTTGGTGCCGGTTCTGGCCTCGCTGTCATTCAAGATGGGTGGACAACACAAAGAGCCGAAGCTGGTTCTGTTCCTGAACCGGCTATACAAGCCGGTGGTGAATACTGTCGTCAAAGCCCCTAAAATTGTAATGGGCGTGGCCGTCATTGCCTTTGCCGGCAGTCTCCTGCTGTTTCCCTATCTCGGGAGCGAGTTCGTGCCCACGCTCAGGGAAGGCACGTTCCAGATTCGCTCGACACTGCCTCCTGGAGCCAGTCTTGAATCCGCCATCAAGTATGGCAAACGGATTCAGTCCGTTGTCGATGAATTTCCAGAGGTCACCGGCACCTATGCCAGGATCGGTCGTGCCGAGGTGGGCGGTGATCCTGAACCCGTGAACGTTGTCGCGACGCTCGTCAATCTGAAGCCTCTGGATCAGTGGCGAGAAGATGTGAGCTATGAGGACCTTCAGAGCCGGATTGCGGAGTCTTTGGATGAGCGGGTTCCCGGGCTTGCCAACAATCTGTCACAACCGATTCAGCTCAGAACCGACGAACTCCTCTCAGGCGTTCAGGCGCAACTGGTTGCCAGCATTTTCGGCGACGACCTCGACGAGTTGGGCCGGATCGGCAAGGAAGTGGCGGCCCTGGCGAATGATGTGCCGGGGGCAACGGATGTGCGCGCTCAGCAGAGCGCAGGTAAAAAACAGATCGTTATTCGCCCCGACCGTGAAGTGCTGGCGCAGTTTGGCATCAGCATTGATAACCTGATGAGTACGGTCGAAACCGGGATTGGCGGTAAAGGCGCGGGGCTGGTCTTCGACGGTGTCCGGCGATTTGAGATCTTCGCCCGGCTGCAAGAGTCCTATCGCGGGTCCATCGATGAAATCAGAAAGCTTCCCCTCCGGGGTAATAGTGGCGAGCTCATCCCGCTTTCACGGGTGGCCGATGTTGAAATGTACGCTGGCCCCAAGAAAATTTCGCGCTCCAATGCCAGTCGGCGACAGTACGTGCAGATGAACGTACGTGGTCGCGATATGGGCGGTGTTGTTCAGGATTTGCGCAAGCGGATCGAGGAGCAAGTGGACATGCCGCCGGGGTATTTCGTGGAGTTCGGCGGTCAGTTTGAGAACCAGGAAAGGGCCATGGCTCGGCTTGCGATCGTTGTGCCCATTACCCTGGCGCTTATTTTCCTGCTTCTTTTCTCGGCATTCAGTAGTCTGCGCTATGCGGTGCTGATCTTCATGAATGTGCCCTTTGCGATTACCGGTGGCATTGTCGCGCTGTTTGTGACGGGGCTTTACCTCTCTGTGCCCGCTGCCGTGGGATTCATCGCGGTGTTTGGTGTGGCCGTACTTAACGGCGTGGTGATGGTGAGTTACATCAACCAGTTGCGGGACGAAGGCTACGAAGTCATTGAAGCAGTCAAGCTGGGTGCTCAACGCCGTTTGCGGCCGGTTCTGATGACCGCCTCTGTGGCTATTCTGGGGCTGATTCCCCTGCTGCTGGCCGATGGCATTGGCTCTAATGTCCAACGGCCACTGGCAACGGTTGTGGTTGGCGGTCTGATCACTTCAACGCTGCTGACGCTGGTGGTGTTGCCCAGTGTGTACCAGTGGTTTGCATCTGAACGTCGTGACATTTCAGTCTGATAGTCAGGAGACGGTTTATGTATGAAATAAAAGCGTATGTCAGAGAAGTGATGGCAGAGCATGTGGTTGATGCTCTGGCCAAAGTTAAGGGGGTGGCAAGTATTGCTGTCGTGTCTCTCGGCGAATTTGGTCATCTGGTCGGCGATGAGTCGCCTCTGGAGAAAGTGAAGATGGTCAAGCTGGAAATAGACGTAGCGACCGATGATGTCGCTGGTGAAGTTGTGGAACTCATTGTCAGAACGGGCAGAACCCAGGAAGGGCACCCGGGTGACGGCAAGGTGCTTGTATCCCGCCTGGTTCGGGCTGTTCGTATCGACGATGGTGCGACCGACGAGAGCGCACTTCAACCGGCATCAAACCAGCGCTTTTCCTAGATTGGATGGCGGCATCGTGGCCATGAGTCGCGATGCCGCTTCTCCCCGCCCTTATTGAGGAGCACTTTCAAGTTCCCTGAGCTAATGCCTTCCAAATTCAAGTTCATTTCAACCTTTTCACTTACTATCTCCACCTACCTTGTCATGGGCGTCTCGCCCCCATGAATTGTGGCTAACAACCCCTTCGGGAGAAAGTCGATGAAGGCAAGCAAGCACTCGCCCAGGGCGTTGCTGTGTTCAGTACTATTGTCTATTCCTCTGTTCGGTCAAGCGGAGACTGTGAATTGGACAAATTGGCTCACTGGCCAGATAAGCAAGCATCCGGATGTCATGGCGGCGACAGAGCAGGCGGCAGCCCGGAATCAGGATGCTGAGGCAAGCGAACAACCGCTGTATAACCCGGAGCTGTCTGTTGGAGCAGACAGAACGGGCAGTGAAAACAACTTTGAGGCAGGGCTATCACAAACGATCGATTGGTCTGATCAACAGGGTGCGCTAAAGCACAAGGCAAAGCTGATCAGGCTTTCCGCTGAAGCTGATTTGAACGAGGCGGTTTTGGCACAAACGTCCGAGTCGCTGTTTGCGCTTGTCGAGTGGCGCGCGGCGACGCGTGCCGAAGAAATTGCGGAATCCCAGCAACACCGTCTGGATGCCTTGCTGGAGCAGGTTGAGCAACGCCAGCAGGCGGGCGACCTGGGTCGTACCGATGCAGAGCTGCTTTTTTTAAGCCTTTCTCAGCAGCTCAGTGAACTCGCCCAGGCAAAGGCTGCGGTTGATCAGGCGCAAGCCCGGGTCAGAGAGCTTCTGCCGGATTGGCGGCCTCAGGATGGGGGGATCCCCGGGCACATTTGGCCGGCTCTTGCTTCCAGGGTCGATAACGACAATTTGCTGGCTCATCCGTCAATTGTTGCCGCCCGCGCGAGGTGGCAGGTGCTGCGGAGCGAAGCCGAGGTGGTCAGTCGCAGAGCGACGGCATCTCCCACGGTCGGGCTGAGCGGAGGGCGTGATGGCGGTGAGAACCTGGTTGGCCTGACGTTCTCGATCCCTCTGAATGTCCGTAATAACTACCGTGCCGAAATCCAGGCTGCCAACCGACGATCATTAGAGGCCGAAGCTCGGTTTCAGGCACTTTATCGGAAGCAGCAGTATGATCTGGCGGGCGCCCGAGCTGCCTGGAAGCGATACGACACCCAACTTCGTCGATGGACAGAACTCTCCCAGGGGCGTGTACAGCGAAGTGCTGATTTGCTTGAGAAGCAGTGGCAGGTCGGCGACCTCTCCACCTCCGAGTATCTCCAGGCGCTGGGCCAGCGCGCGGAGAGCCTGAAAACCGGTATTGAACTGGAAAAGCTGGCGCAGTTGGGTCTGATTGAGCTCTTGAGCCAGTCTGGCGAACTGATCACCCTCTTCCAATACTAGTCTGGAAACTGGATATTCATTATGAAAAAAACTCTGATTTCTGTATTCGCATTGACGTTGCTTACAGCCCCACTTTCTTTTGTACAGGCAGAGGAAGATGCTCATCAGGAAGCCGGTCATGATCATGCTGCCAGTGGCGACGATCATCAGGAAGTCACCGGTGAGGAGGGCGAGTATAAGGAAGATCATGGTGAAGAAGGTGAGCATGAGGAGGAAGGTGAGCATGAGGAGGAAGGTGATCATGAAGAGGAAGGGGGGCACGGCCACGAAGACGAGAACGGTGGCCATGAAGAAGCGGCCACCGCAAGCATCAATGCCAAACAGAAAGAGCTCGCCGGCATTGAAGTAGCAACCCTCGAAAGCAAGCACGTTGACTATGAAATCTACGCTCCCGGTGAGCTGCTGACCAACGGCTATACCAGCTATCACGTGTCCCCCCGGGTTGCCTCAGTGGTGCTGCGGCGTCACGTGGAACTGGGTGAGCACGTAACCAAGGGCCAGCCGCTGGTAACCCTGTTCAGTGAGACGGTGGCACAGGCGCAGGCGGATTACAGGAAAGCTTTTCCTGAATGGAAGCGAATCAGCGGGCTGGGTCGTTCCGTGGTTGGCGATCAGCGGTTCAATACAGCGAAAGCCAACATTGAAGCAGCAAGGGCGACTCTGCTTGCTTACGGGCTGAACGATGATGACATTGGTGCGTTGAAGGCCAGCGGGGTGGATAGTCTCGGTGAATACATGCTCAGGGCTCGCGTGGATGGTGCAGTACTGACCGATGAGTTTGAGCAAGGACAAAGAGTTGAGGCTGGCCAGCCGCTGGTGACTCTTGCTGATGAGAGCGAGCTTTGGGTAGAAGCCCATCTGCCAGCAAGCTCCGACATTGTTCTAGAGAAGGGCGCGGAAGCCGAAGTCAGGGCAGCGGGTCGTGTGGGCGTGGCAACGGTGTCCCAGGAAGCCCACACCATTGATCCTGTGACCCGCACGCGGATTGTCAGGCTTGAGCTGGACAATCCTGAAGATCGTTTTCATCCAGGAATGTTCGCAGATGTGTATTTTCGTTTTAAGACCAGCGAGCCGGTGCTTGCCGTGCCGGAGACTGCATTGATGCGTGGCGCGGACGGCGACTGGACGGTCTATGTGGAAGAGGCCGAAGGCGAGTATGAACCCGTGGAAGTGGAACTGGGCCGCTCAATAGGCGGGCTCCGTGAGGTTTCCGGCCTGGCTGCGGGCCAACGAGTCGTTTTGCGGGGCGCATTTTTTGTGGCCTCTGAGATTGCCAAAGGCGGCTTTGATCCGCACAACCACTGATTCCGGGAGCCATTATGTTCAACCGAGTAGTCGACTGGGCGGTTCAGAACCGCCTGTTGGTTCTTATTGCACTCGCTGTGCTTATCTCCACGGCCGCATTTCAGATCCCAAAATTGAATCTTGATGCTTTCCCTGACGTTACAAACGTCCAGGTCGCTGTTAATACTGAGGCGCCCGGACTTGCGGCTGAGGAAGTCGAACAACTGATCACCTATCCAATCGAAGCGGTGATGTATGCCTTGCCCGATGTCGAGGAGGTTCGGTCCATCTCCAAAACCGGGTTGTCCGGTGTCACCGTGGTCTTTAAAGAGGGCACGGATATCTATTTCGCGCGCCAGTTGGTGTTCGAACGGTTACAGGCCGCGCGGGAGCTGATTCCGGATGGTGTCGGTGTGCCTGAAATGGGCCCGAATACGTCCGGTCTCGGCCAGGTCTACCAGTACCTGCTGATAGCGGACCCGGATTCGGGGTACGACGCAATGGAACTACGCAGCCTGCACGACTGGCTGGTCAAGCTGTTGCTGATACCGGCTGAAGGGGTTACGGAGATCCTGTCGTTTGGCGGAGAGGTCCGCCAATACCAGGTGAACCTGAATCCGGCTCGAATGCTGTCCTATGACCTATCACAGAACGACGTCATGGAAGCCCTGGAGAACAACAACTCCAATGTCGGTGGTTGGTACATGGGCCGCGGGCAGGAGCAACTGGTTATCCGTGGTATGGGCTGGTTGGGCAGTGGCGAGGAGGGCCTGGAGCAGATCCGACAAGTACCCGTGAAAACCAGTGATGGCATTACGGTGACCGTGAGCGACGTCGCTCAGGTGACGCTGGGCACTGAGATTCGTCAGGGTGCGGTGACCATGACCCGGAAGGGTGAAGACGGTCAGGTTGAACAACTGGGTGAAGTGGTTTCCGGCATTGTACTCAAACGAATGGGAGCCAACACAAAAGCCACCATCGACGGCATCGAGGCCCGCGTTGATCGCATAAACCAGGCGCTTCCGAGTGGGGTTCGTTTCGAGCCCTATTACAACCAGGCGGATCTGGTGACCAAGGCCGTAGAGACGGTGACCAATGCGCTTCTGTTGGCTTTTGTGTTTATTGCGATCGTGCTTGCCCTGTTCCTGATGAATCTGCGGGCAACAACGCTGGTGCTGCTTTCAATACCGATTTCCATCGGGATTGCCCTGATGATCATGGCCTGGTTCGGTCTCTCGGCCAACCTGATGTCTCTGGGCGGTATTGCTGTGGCAATCGGCATGCTGGTGGATGGCTCTGTTGTTATGGTTGAGAACATGTTCAAGCATCTGACCCATCCTGATGGCGAGCATGACGCCCATCGGGATGAGTTGGCTGGAGATGACCCCGATCCATTGGACGCGTCACACGATGATCATGGCATTGCCCTTCGTCTCCAGGAAGCCGGCCGGGAAGTGGCGCGGCCGATTTTTTTCGCGACGGCGATTATCCTGGTCGTTTTCATGCCTCTGTTCAGCTTCGAAGGTGTGGAAGCCAAGCTGTTCCAGCCAATGGCAATCAGCATCATGCTGGCTATCGTGTCGGCGGTGATCGTCGCTCTGGTGGTTGTACCCGCGCTGGCGTCATACATGTTCCGTAAGGGTATCCGGGAGCGGGAAAGCTTCATTCTAAAACCCCTGGAAAAGCTCTATCGCATGGGGCTTGCCTGGTCACTGAAGCATAGCCGCGTGGTTGTTGGCGCGGCGGCGGTTCTTGTTGTACTGGCGGCGCTGATTGTTCCACGACTGGGCACGGAGTTCGTGCCTGAACTGGAAGAGGGCACGATTAACCTCCGGGTGACCCTGGCCCCTTCATCAAGCCTCGATACGGCGCTTGAAGTGGCGCCGAAACTGGAGGCCATGCTGATGGAGTTTCCAGAGGTGACCTACGCGCTGTCCCGGGCGGGCCGACCGGAAATAGGCGGCGATCCGGAGCCCGTCAACAACATCGAAATCTACATTGGCCTCAAGCCAACAGCCGAGTGGACCAGCGCCAGTAATCGCTATGAATTGCAGGCCCTGTTTGAGGCGAAGCTCGAACAGCACCCGGGGCTACTGTTTAACTTTTCTCAGCCTATTGCAACTCGGGTTGATGAATTGCTGTCAGGTGTCCGCGCGCAACTGGCCATCAAACTCTTTGGCCCGGATCTCGACGTACTGGCGGAGAAAGGCCAGCAGATTGAAGCGGCGGTCCGAACTGTTCAGGGGACCCGGGACGTGGCCATGGAGCAGATTGCCGGTGAAGCGCAGTTGGTGGTTCAGCCAGACCGTCAGGCACTTTCCCGGTACGGACTCGCCGTGTCTGATGTGATGAGTGTCGTCCGGGACGGACTGGGTGGTGCCGCCGCGGGCCAGATCATCAACGGAAATGAGCGGTACGATATCTATGTGCGCCTGGCCAAACGTTTCCGGGAAGACCGGGATGCCATTGCTGATCTCAGGTTGCAGGCGCCTTCCGGAGCCTGGGTGAGACTCGGTGATGTGGCCGATGTGTCTATTGAGTCCGGCCCGCCCCAGGTGCGCCGCGACGACGTTCAGCGCCGTGTGGTCATTCAGTCCAATGTGCAGGGTCGTGACATGGGCAGTGTGGTTGCCGATATTCAGGATACCATCGCGTCAGAAGTGAACCTTCCCCCCGGCTATTCGGTGGATATTGGTGGTCAGTTCGAAAACCAGCAGCGAGCTCAGAAACGATTGACCATTGTGGTACCTGTATCTCTGGGGCTGATTGCGCTGTTGCTCTACTTCGCTTTCAGTTCGGTTGGTCAAGCGCTGTTGATTCTGGTCAACGTGCCGCTTGCCGTAATTGGTGGTGTCTTTTCGCTCTGGGTCTCCGGCCAGTATCTTTCAGTGCCCAGTTCCGTTGGATTTATCACACTGTTTGGTGTGGCGGTGCTTAACGGGGTCGTTATGGTCGAAAGCATCAATCAGCGAATACAGGATGGGTTGAACGTGGATACCGCGGTGTTTGAAGGTGCCGTCTCCCGTTTACGTCCTGTCTTGATGACAGCAATAACCTCGGCGCTCGGCTTGATACCGATGCTGTTGTCGACGGGCGTGGGAGCGGAAATCCAGAAGCCACTGGCCAGCGTGATTGTTGGTGGTCTCGTGACTGCAACTTTCCTGACACTCTTTGTTTTGCCGGTTCTGTTCGGTCGCTTTTCAAGAGCCAAGGTGAGTGATATCCAACGGTAAAAAATGGGAGAAGCCGCGCTGCGTCATCGACGGTTGCCTTTCTGGAGGTTTTCTAATCCGGAAGTGGCAGTAGAATGACAATGCTGGCTCCTCCGTTTTTTGAGGTACCCATGTTCATCTGTCCGAGGTTGTCTTCGACAATCTCGGACACGATGGACAATCCGAGCCCAAAACCGGCGACCGTTTCATCCAGCCTGGTACCCCTGTTCATGACAGTGGCTGCCGCCTCGGGAGAAATTCCGGGGCCATCGTCCGCTACTTCTATGGAGAGTCCTGATGACGTGCGGGCGATTGTAACGTCGACGGTTGTCTGGCACCACTTCCCGCCATTTTCGAGTAAATTGCCAAGTAGCTCTGAAAGATCCTGTCGCTCCATTGGCCAGCTGAAGTTTTCAGGTAAGTTGGTGTGGAGGCGAAAAACCGTGTCAGGGAAGATTTTTTCCATAACGGTGATGACACTTGCCGTGATTTCAACCGGCATGCACGTCCGTCCCATCTGTCTGCCTGATATGTCTGCTTTGCTCATCCGGTATTTCAGGGATTTGTCAAGCTCCCGCAAGTTAGAGGCCATAAACACAACATCCTCCCGGGACGGAGGCAAGGTATCGATATCCGACAAAATGGCAAGATTGGCAGAAATAGAGGTTTTGACCAGGTGAGAGAGATCGGAATTCAGGCGGCGGTGGCGGTCCAGCCGCCGGTTTGACAGCTCGAGCAAATCATTGAGCTGCCGGATCAGCGGACGAAACTCTTCCGGCACGTGAGGGTTCAGACGACTTTGTTTCCCGGATTGGAGCCGTCTCAGGTCCTCTTTTATCCTACTGATGGGCTTTAACGTCAGATGTGTGGTGGTTCCAATCAGTGCCAGCAGTATCGCCAGAAGAACGGCCGAGGCACCGAGCAATGTCAGGTGGGCCTTCAGCGGTCGTTCAGAGAGCGCCCCCTCGGTTTCAAGAACGGTGATTGAGGCCAGCTTTCCAGTAGCAGTGAACGTACGTCTAAGCCCAAAAAGCGTGTTCGCGCCCTGCGCTATGTGAATAAAACCCTCGGGCTTATCCACAACGCCCTGCATTTGGCTCAGGTCAAAGTTGTTGCTCGTCAGGACGCTCCCGCCTGCCGTTTCGATGATGATGGCATGCCCCAGAAGCATTTCAAACTGATGGATCATGTTCCTGAGGTCGTCAGTTGTCGGGGACTCGGCTTCAATGATTGCCTGAAAGTTTTCCAGCTCTTTACTCAGGTGTTGTTTCCTGGACTCGTCCGATAGTTGTTTTATCACGTAGGCATGTGAAAAGAATATCAGGGTGAAATAGACGAGGCTGAAAACAGCCCCATACTGAATGGCTGTTCTTCGGATACTCTTTGGAGCTGGCATATGTTGACCTGGTTCGTTCGGGCGTTCAGCCAGTAGGATCTTTTTCGAAGAGGTAGCCCTGGCCACGCAAAGTCTTGATTTTATTGCCCCCTATTATTTTTCTGAGCCTGGCTATATAGACCTGAACAACATTCCTGGTGGGACATCTTTCAATGTTGTAGAGGGTTTCAACCAGTTCATCCTGTGAAAATACCCTGTCTGGTGAACGCAGGAAACACTGCAAAAGGCGGAATTCAGTGGCTGTCAGTCTGAACTCTTTCTGGTCGGGCGTGGTCAGCGTTCGGTAGCTGGCGTTGAGACGAAATCCGTCGACACTGATTTGATCTGTTGTTCTGCCATCCTTCCTTCGGATAATTGCATTGAGCCGGGCTTTCAGTTCATCAAACTCAAACGGTTTGGGAAGGTAATCGTCGGCACCCGCGTTCAACCCTTCTACTCTCTCAGTCCAGTTGGAGCGTGCGGTCAGAATAAGGATGGCCTCTTTTTTCCCGTTTTTTCTCCATCTTTGCATTAAAGACAGTCCATTTTCATCGGGCAGTCCGATATCGAGAATAACGGCCTGGTAGGAGCTTGTTTCAATCAACGAGTCTGCTTCTTTGCCGGTTTTGGCGACATCGACTGTGTAGTGCGCCTGCGCAAGCCAGTCCGATATTTTTTTGGCAAGTACCGCATTGTCCTCAACAATCAGAATTTTCATTTGTAAGCGCCGTTTTTCGTGGTGGGAAAGTTTCGCCAGTCTGCCATGGATTGTACCAGTAACGGCAACTCCCCAGAAAAACAGCAACCCGTTAAAAATGGGGGGTTACCGGTCGACTTTTCAGTTTGATTTCAGTTGCACCGGGTAGCATCAATAATCGAGTCACGAACGCAAGAAGCTGTATATACATGGTTTTAGGAGCAACCTATGAGCGATAGACATTTCTATGCAGGTATGTCCAGGCGGCGCCTTATCCAAGGAGCTGCCACGATGGGACTTCTTGCCGGTTTCGACAGCTTGTTGCCGGCCTATGCTAGAGGACAACTGGACAACACGAACGCATTTCACACCGTGCGTAATGGCGCTGACATCTACGACCTGACCGTCGCGAGAACACCTCTCAAGATAGGGGGCACAGTCTCGGAACAGCCCATCACCATCAACGGCACTCTGCCAGCGCCTCTGGTGCGCCTCAAACAGGGGCGCGAGGCAATCTTGCGTGTCACCAATACGCTACCGGAGGCAACATCCATTCACTGGCACGGTCTGATTCTGCCGTACCAGATGGATGGCGTTCCTGGCGTCAGCTTTCCCGGCATCATGCCCGGCGAAACGTTTGAGTACCGTTTCCCGGTCGAACAGCATGGCACCTACTGGTACCACAGCCACTCTGGCCTTCAGGAACAGCTAGGCCACTATGGGCCGATTATCATTGATCCTGCCGAGCCCGAATCGGTGGCCTATGATCGCGAATACGTTGTGGTTCTATCTGACTGGACCTTTGACTCTCCCGAGGACGTATTCCGCAACCTGAAAGTGGCAGAGGGCTACTATAACTACAACCAGCGCACCGTTAGCGACTTCTTCAAGGATGTTGAAACCATGGGCTGGGATGCTGCGTGGAGCAAAGCCGGCATGTGGGGCAGAATGCGAATGAGCCCCCGGGATATTCTGGATGTAACCGCTTCTGAATATACCTACCTGATGAACGGATCGCCTTCTGCCAGTAACTGGACCGGGCTGTTCCGTCCCGGCGAGAAAATTCGCCTGAGATTCATCAATGCCTCGGCGATGACCTACTTTGATGTCCGTGTCCCGGGCCTCCCGATGACGGTTATTTCCGCTGACGGCCAACCAGTGCAACCCGTTGAAACGGATGAATTCCGCATTGGCGTGGCGGAAACCTACGACGTGATTGTACAGCCAACCGACACGGCTCACACCGTGTTTGCCCAGTCACAGGATCGGTCGGGGTATGTGCGCGGAACGTTAGCCACCCGCAAGGGAATGGAGGCGCCAGTACCGCCCATGTATCCGCGAACCGAGCGCGGTATGGCCGCCATGGGCATGGGCGCGATGAGCATGGGCGCCATGGGCAAGGACGGCGATATGAACATGGACAGCGGCATGGACATGGGTGGCAAGATGGAAATGATGTCAGGCAGCAACGACAAAGCCCATGGCCAAATGATGATGAATGGCGCCGACTCGGGAATGAACAAGATGAGCTCGGACAAAGCAACGATGAATGAGGTCCCGACGGCGGGTCGGCCGATATCCCATGGCCCTGATAATCACGGTCCCGGGGCGGCCATGGTGGCTTCCAGCCCGCAATCGCGTCTGGATGACCCTGGTGTAGGCTTTGAAACAGCCAACCATCGGGTGCTGACTTATTCCCAGTTGCAGAGCATTGAGGGCTGGCCCGACAAGCGCCCGGCCGAACGCGAGGTGGAACTGCACCTTACCGGCAATATGGAACGTTACATGTGGTCGTTCGACGGCAAAAAGTTCTCTGAAGTCGATGGCCCGGTCAAGTTCTACCATGGCGAGCGCCTGCGATTGATCCTCGTCAACGACTCGATGATGGATCACCCCATTCACCTGCATGGCATGTGGATGGAACTGGAAACCGGTGCAGGTGAATATCGTCCACGCAAACACACGATTTCCGTCAAACCCGGCGAGCGTGTATCCGCGCTGATCACAGCGGATGCACCGGGTGACTGGGCTTTCCATTGCCACCTTCTGTACCACATGGACGCAGGCATGTTTCGTGTCGTGTCGGTCGTTTAACGGGATAGGGGATGAACATTATGATGAATCGCATCAAGTGGGTTGTGGGTGCCTCAGCCTTAACGCTTGCCTCGGGAGCCGGCGCCGCCGGTACTGGCGTTCAGGCCGAACCGGACTGGACGCTGCCGATACACGACAACCAGGTGTTTGGCCAGGTTCTGTTTGACCGGATGGAATACCAGCGTGACGGCGACAACGAATTGGCCCTGTGGGACGCCCAGGCCTGGATTGGTAAAGATCGCAATCGGCTCTGGGTCGAAACGGAAGGTGAGACTGATCTATCCAGCGACAGCGGCGACATCGAAAATTTTGATGTGCAGTACAGCTATCGCTTCGATCGCTTCTGGGATATACAGACAGGATTGGGTGCCCAGACAACGTTTGGCCCCAGCCCTAATAAGGAGCGCTATTCGGCCATTGTTGGATTGCAGGGACTTGCCCCCTACTGGTTTGAGGTAGACACAAATCTCCGAGTCACCGACGACGGTGACGTGTCATACGATCTTGAAGCCGAGTACGACTGGCTGCTGACCCAAAGGCTCATTTTGCAGGGCCGCGGCGAAACGCTCGTTGCCTTCAGCGATGTTGAGGAGTGGGGCGTCGGTAGTGGCATCAATAATGTGGGCCTGGGGCTCCGTCTGAGATACCACTTTTCGAGGGAGTTTGCGCCCTACGTGGGTGTTTCTTACACCCGCTTTCTGGGCAACACAGAGGACCTTCGTGAGCGCGAGGGGGAAGACGTCGAGTCCTCCAGCTTCGTGGCGGGCGTCCGGTGGTGGTTTTAGTACGATAATGCCCAGTAGAAAAGGCTGGCCCCTTTGCGTGGGTCAGCTAGTGTCCTCATTTGGAGGATTTCGTCAAAATCATTGCCGACCTTCCGCATGTTCGGCTCAATGACAAACGGCCGGACTAAGGCCCGGCCGTTGTATCAGATCATGAAATTACACGTTGATCAGTAACTGATATTGACCATAGCTACGACCTTATAGGTATCCTCCGGGTCATCTCCGTAGAAGTCTCCCATGAAACCGTAAGAGCCGCGGAGGCTGATGTCATACAAGCCGGCAAACTTTTTACCAACCTGGGCAGCGACTTCAGTGCCAAGGGTTGAGCCGTTGGCCTGAGCAGCGCTGTCGGGCGCGTCGTCGGCAACGCGGAAGTAACCGGTGCCATACTTCAGGTAGTAGTCGTTGGAAAGCTCCTGATCACCCGAGACCATCAGCCCCATCAGACCATACCCTTGGTAAGCCGCATCCTTAACTGACCTAGCACCCTGGGCACCATTGTTGTAGTAGTAGTCTGTTCCGAAGATTTGCAGATTGCTGCTATTCAGCTCCCAGCCTGACTGGTTTGCCGCGAAGCGATCTGCGCCATTGCTGCTGTCATCAGCCGGAATGTAGATGCCGTGAATCTTGAGGCTTGCGTTGCCCCAATGCCTCTGGGCATACAGATTCAACATGTACGTGTCGCCATCTGTTGCGTCAGAGTCACGCCCGGACGACTTTTTGTAAAGTACCGAGCCGCTATAGGCCATTTTGTTATAGGTAAAATCGGCGTAGGCACCGAAATAGTTGTCATCCGTTCGAGCCGCCGTACCATTCAGAGCATCCGGACTGCTGTTGCTGATCTGAGCTCCGGTAAGGCCGTAGTGGAAAACCTCGCTGGGATGAAGTTCGGCACTCAACATGTAGAAGTCCACGTCGTCCGCAGAATCTCTATCGTTTTCTTCCCACTTGAACCAGCCACCTGTCAGCGTGGCCATACCAACATTGCCCGCAAAGGAGATGCCGTTCATATCGTCATTGGTGACGAAGCTCTCGTACTTGCCGAAACCATATCCCTGGATACCGGCTCGCACCTTCCAGTCGCTGTTTGGCACCTTCAGTTCAGCGTAGGCATTTTTTGTTTCAACGCCAACGCCATCGGCGCTGAGTTTGCCGCAATTGTCAGCGGGGGTGTCATCGTCGACGTCGTCACCGTAGCAGCTTCCCCGCTCACCCCACGGAGAGTCGAACTCACCGTACCAAACCAGGCTCACATTATCATTGAGGTCGCCGGTGATCTTTGCACGCAGGCGCTGATCAACAAAGGCATTGCTGCTATCACTGGGCGCGCCAAACTCTTCTCCACGCGCGGCCAGATTTTGTGTTTCTGAGGTAGCCTGAAGGCGGTAATAACCGTTCACCGTGAAGGGGGAATCGCCTTTCTTGAGCTCTTCCACTTCAGCCGTCAGTTGATTTATTTCAACCTTCAGGTCTTCTACGGTCGGTGACGCACGCCCGACCGGCTCCGCGGCCAACGCCGGTGTTGCTACTAAAGCTATCGCCAGCGGAGCGCTTATTGATTTGAAGATTTTGCTCACCTGAAACTCCTTATTTTAATTTTCATATCGACAACGATTTATTGCCTCAATATGGATGTGCCAGTTAAACGGCACTTAATCTTGACGCACAAAGTTTGTAGTGGTCAACTGAAACGAACCTGAATTTTCAGCTAAATTTCATTTTCCCGATTTTCGTACTGACATCCCCACCCGTCAGACTGTCAGACCTGACGACGCATCAAAGAGGCTATTTCGCCCCCAGCGCCCATTCTTGGAGAGGTGCTATGATTGCTCACTATTGAAAGGCATACTGGGCGCCAAGCATGCAATCCGACCATTTGGCGCATGAAATCGAGATGGCCGCAATGAACCGACGAGTTATCTCCTTGCTGCTGCCGTTGTTTTTGGGTGGACCGGTTCTGGCCACTTCCGAAATATCGGGTGGTCAGGAGGGCGCTGCGATGAAGGGTTGCGATTTCAACTTCGGCTGCCTGAAGTTATTAGATTGGCTGGATAGATTATGCATTGTTCACGTCGACCATCACGTAGAGGCTGGTTCCTGTTTTTTTTAATCTGGTCTGTCAGCTTTTTGCTGCATTTTTTTTGGGAAATGATCCAGGTGCCTTTCTTTACAGGGATGATGGAGGCGTCCCATGGTGCGGTCGTCTGGCTGTGCACGAGGGCGGCAATCGGCGATGCCAATATTGCACTATTTGCCTATGGCGTCGCCGCAGCGGCAACTAAAGATGGCTTTTGGATACAGGGGCGGTGGCGCCGCCATGCTTTAGGAGCGTATTTTGCTACCGGTCTGCTTATAACCATAGTCTTTGAAGCCTGGGCCACAGGCGCAGGCCAGCGCTGGAGCTACAATGATTCTATGCCCCTGTTTCCCTTCCTTGGCACAGGTATCGCCCCTCTAGCGCAGTGGATTATCGTTCCAACAGTCTCGCTCTTTGGTCTGCGTTGGCTCTATAGAGGCTGGCTTGATCTCAGACATCAGGGCCGCGATCACCCCCAGCAATGAATGCCGGAGCCCCGGGCATCATATAAACCGCCCTACAGACAACTGCACATCCACACCAATCACGAGTGTGGCGGTCAGCGACACTACACTATTGATGATTGCCACCATTGCCAGACGTAGACAAGTACGATCACAATAATACGATGTTCCACTGTGACTGATCGACTCATCCATCACTCAACTCCGAAATCCTTGCGGACGGTTGACATCACGTATGCAGCTCCCGGCCATGCCGGCACCAGACACAGCTGCAATCGACATGATTGCAGCTTATATCCCGTCGCTGGCTCCGCAAATGCAAACCCGCCAACGGCGCCAGCAGATGCCTGGCAAGTGTGGGCCGGTAGAGACGGCGCAAAAACTCGCGCGCATCCAGATGGTTTTCCTGGCGGCGCATGCACCAGCGATAACCGCGGTTACCCAGCAGCCCATAAAACGCGCGGTTCACCAACGCCGCCGCCATCGGACGCTCCAGGGATTCTCGCCAAAGCCGGTTGTAGTCGTCACCATGCAGCAGGCTGCGTGCGGCCAGCACGCCGGAGGTGATGGCCGCGCGCATCCCGAAGCCCCACAGCGTATCCTGGAAACCGGCCTGCTCACCCGCTACCGGGTGCACCCCGGACAATGCGGTTACAGGGATCCGGAAGTTTCCAACACCGCCGTGCGGCTGAGGATTCATCATCTCCATGCCGGCCAGCCTCTGAAACGCACTGACAGTTCGCTCCACATACTTTGCTTCATCCCTGAAACCAGTAAACATGCAACTCTTTACCGTTCCCTTGCCTCCCATTACCAAAAGGTAGGCATACCCTTTAGGGGCAAGGTTGTTATCACAAATTGCCCAGAAACCGTCCGGCATGGAGGTATCGAAATGATAGCCGACCGCAATGGCATCGGCGGCCTTTGGGCCAGTCGCCAGGATGGCCGGGCCCCGGGCATGCCGCAGCCGGCTTTTGAAATGCACCTGCACGCCCAGTTCCCTGGCCTGTCTCAGCAACGCCGTGTCCAATGTGTCTGGCCCGGAGCCACGCTCCACCAGGTAGAACAGCGGCTCAATGCTCTCAATGGCGTACGGGGAATCCCAGGCATCAAAGGCGGTACCCCGGCGGCAGGGAACTCGCTTGAAGTCGGTGGTGATTCCGAGTTCCTGCAACACCGCCAGGGCATCCTGCTGCGTGCTCCAGTTCTCCAACCCCTGAAGGTCCCGTTTGAAGCGGTGCCCCACCTCGGCCCGGGCCTCATGCACGATGACTGACCGCCCCGCGCGCGCCAGTGTGATGGCGGCTGCCAGCCCGGCCGGCCCGGCGCCGGCAATCTCGACCGCGCCATTTCTGTTGTCTGACATCATGGCTCCGATACCAGTCCCAGCCTCGTTGACGCCCATCATGTCCGCACTCGCCTTCCCCTCACCTTGTCACAAAGACATAAAACACAGCGATACCCGATCACTGGGCCTCCTTGAAGTCACGGATGTGCAGCAGGTCTTCCACCGGCAGCACGGCTATGATTCCGTCGCTGGCAAGCCCCTTGTGCACCGTCCGGGCAATGAGGTCAACGATCTCGTCTGCCTGCTCGGCTTCCGTGAATATCTCCACGCGAACGGAATCGGCCATGGTGTCCTTGGCATAGTAGTTTTTATATCTGCCACGGCCATGGGTTTTAGACACAGTCATACCGGAAAAACCAGCCGCGATCAGCGCATCCTCTACTTTCTTCAAGTCCAGACTGGAGAAGATCGCAGTCACTTTGCAAAACTTCGTATTCATTTCGCCTCCTCGTCAGTGAGCTGAAGAAGGATCGCTCCGGTTCTTCGGCTTGAAAGTGACAGTTAATCACCCACAACTGAACTGACACTGAAAATAGGGAACAATCTGAAAAAAGCCGGGGCTATATTGATTTAAGTCAAAGAAGCTTGGCCGCCGGTGAAAAAATGATGGCACATTCCCCAGGCCCCTCTGACCCTCTGCTTACGGCTGTCAGGCCGCCCAGGCGAGACCCGCCACCCAGTCAATAAACGGCACCGGGTAAATACCCAGCAGCAGTATTGAGACGGCAACAATCAGAAGGGCGAGCTTCTCTACCCGACCCCGGCCGGCATCCGCCACCGCCTGCTGCATACCCGGTTCGCGCAGATACAGGGTGATGATCACCCTCAGGTAGTAGAACAGCCCGATAACGCTGCCGATAACGATCCCTCCAACAAGCCACCACCGGCTGCCTTCCACACCCAGGGCGATGATATAGAATTTACCGAAGAATCCGGCGGTCAGCGGAATGCCGGCCAGGGACAACATGCTCAGAGTCAATAATGCTGCCAGCCAGGGGCTGTGCCAGAACAGTCCCCTGTAATGGTGCAACCCGGAGGCATCCTCGCCACTGCCGGTGCCGGAGACATGCATAATCACGCCAAACGCCCCCATGGTGGCCACAATATAGGTGAACAGGTAAACCCCGGTGGTTTCCAACGCCAGGGGGCCACCTACTATAACGGCCACCAGCAGGTAGCCCATATGGGCGATGGAAGAGTAGCCCAGCAGGCGCTTCAGGTCAGGCTGGAACAGGGCCAGCAGGTTGCCACCGAACATGCTGAGAAGAGCCAGCAGGCTGATCAGGCCAAGGAGCCATCCACTGCCGAAGACCGGGGCCACCAGTACCAGCCGCAGCAATACCAGAAACACCGCCAGTTTGCTCACCGTGGCCAGCACAGTGGTCGCCGGCGCCAGACCTCCCTGGTATACGTCCGGTGTCCACTGGTGAAACGGTATGATGGACAACTTGAACCCCAGCCCCACCAGTAACAGTGCGGCGCCGCCCAGAATCCAGGGGTCCGGACTGCCAGCAACCCCCGCGGCGAGTGCCGTCAGCTCAAGGTGGCCGGTGCGGGCATAGATCAACGCCATGCCAAACAGCAGAAAGGCGGTGGCGGCGGCGGACAATATGAGGTATTTGATCCCCGCCTCCAGGGACCGTTCTGTCCGGAAACTGTACGCCACCATGCCGTACAAAGGCATCGACAGCAATTCAAGGCTGATGAACAGGGTGGCCAGGTGGTTGCTGGCCACAAGGCCCAGGGCACCCGTTACCGCGCAAAGCAACAGCAGGTAAAACTCTTCCCGCGGCCCCCTGTAGCCGGCCAGGTAACCATGGCTCATGGCGGCGATAAACAGGCCGCTCACCAACACCAGCGCGCTGCCCATGAGGGCAAGGCCGTCAAAGATCATCAGCGGCGGCGAAGAGGGCGCGGCCGAGGCCAGCGGCAGGCTCGCCAGGGCCAGGGCCAGACCGCTGACAGTGACCGCCGCGGTACCACCGTGGTGGCGTCGCCAGGCGACGCCCAGCATTACCAGTACGGCTGTCGAGGCGACAATAAGCAGGGGCAGCAGCCCCACAAGATCGATCAGGGTCAGCATCAGTTCATCCCTCCTGCCCGGACCGGGCCCGCCATGAACAGGTCCGCCACCGGCCGGACCATTGACGCCGTGGTATCAAGCAGGGGTTGCGGATTCAGGCCCACTGCCAGGGTGAGTCCGATCAAGGCCAACATCATGCCGTACTCCCGCACATCCGGACCCGCGAGCAGGCCCGGTTGTTGTTCGCGACCGAAATGCACCCGCTGCATCATCAGCAGTGAATAGATCGCGCCAAGCACCAGCCCGGCGCTGGCGATGACCACCACCACCGGAGCGCTGCGGAAGGTACCGAACAGTACCATGAACTCGCCAAGGAAATTGGCCGTGGCGGGCATCCCCAGAGAGGCCGCCAGAAAAAACAAGGTCACGCCGGGCAACACCGGTATGCGGCCCCAGAGCCCGCCCATGCGACGCATATCCCGGGTATGAATGCGTTCAAAGAGCTGGCCACTGAGAATGAACAGAGCGGCACTGGAGAACGCATGGGCCACCATGAGTACGATTGCGCCCTGGATCGCCAGTTCGGACCCCGAATAAACGGCAATCAGCACGAACCCCATATGGGATATGCTGGCATAGGCAATCAGCCGCTTGATATCCTGCTGGCCGCAGGCCAGGACCGCGCCGTAAATAATACCCACGACCCCCAGCGCCATGGCCACCGGCGCAAAGGCCTGGGACTGTTCCGGAAACAACGGAATCGCAAAGCGCAGCATGCCGTAGGCGGCGGTTTTCAGCAGAATGCCCGCAAGGTCCACGCTGCCGGCAGTGGGCGCCTGGGCGTGCGCATCCGGCAGCCAGCCATGAAAAGGCACGACAGGCAGCTTCACCGCAAAGGCAATAAAAAACCCGAGCATAATCCAGAAGGACAGATTGTCGGGCACGTCGGCGTTCAACAGTGCGTCATAGCTGAAGGTTATCTCGCCGGAGCTGGTGTAATGCACGAACACCAGCGCAAGGATCGCCACCAGCATCAGCAGGCCGCTGGCCTGGGTGTAGATGAAGAAGCGGGTGGCGGCACGAATCCGGGTTTGCCCCGGGGAGCCGCTGTGCCCCCAGAGGGCAATCAGAAAATACATGGGTACCAGCATCACTTCCCAGAACAGGAAGAACAGGAGCAGGTCCAGCGCCAGAAACACACCCACGACGCCACCCAGAACAAACAGCAGATTCAGATGAAAAAAGCCCACCCGCTCGACAATCTCTTTCCATGAGCAAAGTACCGCCAAGGCACCCAGAAAGCCGGTCAGCGCAATCAGGATCAGCGACAAGCCGTCCAGAGCCAGATGAATCTCGATGCCAAAACGAGGAATCCAGGGGACTCGCCACTCCAGCAGCCACGGTCTCTCGCCGGTGCCATAGGCGCTGAAATCACCGCCTGCCCAAAGCACGACGCTGACCGCCAGCACGAACAGCATGGTGGCCAGGGCAATCCAGCGCGGCGCCTGTTCGCCCCAACGCTCCGAGTGCCAGCACAGCATGCCACCGAGGAAGGGAATCAGAATCAGCCAGAACAGAATCATGCGCCACCTCCCTGAGTCATTACCAGGCCAACCAGTATCACCGTGGCACCGAATACCATCACTTTGGCATAAGTCCGCAGCTGGCCGTCCTGGGATCGCACCAGGCCCGCATTGCACAGGCGGGCAATCACGGCCGGCAGGTTCATCCCCAGGTTAATAAAGTCGAAACGCAGCACGCGTACCAGGGCCTGCCAGGGCCGGACCAGTGTCCGGTCGAACAGGGCATCGAAGCCCCAGGCCCGGTTGAACAGGATCCAGAGCCGCGCCCCCAGACCCCGACCGACCTTTGCGTCAAGCCACCGGCGCCGCGCCAGGAACAGCCAGCCAGCCAGAGCCAGGCCAGCAAGCACCGCTCCGGTCGCCAGGAACTGAAACAGGGTGTGGCCGGCGTTCGTGGCATCATCGGGGGGGGGCGGGAACACCACCTCAAGCCCCGGGTACAGCCAGGCACCAACGAAAGTGGAAAGCACGGCCAGGATTGCCAAAGGCAGGTGATGCCTGAGGGGACTGGTGCCCGGCCGGGGATGGCGTGCATGATCACTGCGGGGCTGGCCATGAAAAATGCCCAGGATCAGCCGCACCGTGTACAGGCCGGTTAGCACGGCTCCGGTCAGACCCGCCGCGAACAGTCCGTAGTGGCCCGAGGCCATGGCCTGCCAGAGAATCTCGTCCTTGCTGAAGAAGCCCGCGGTTACCAGCGGCAATGCCACCAGCGACGCGCCCCCCGCCAGGAAACCGGCATAGGCGACCGGCAGTTTGCGCCAGAGCCCACCCAGCCGGCTCAGATCCTGTTCATGGTGGCAACTGATGATAACGGCCCCGGCTGAAAGGAACAGCAATGCCTTGAAGAAGGCGTGGGTCATCAGGTGAAAAATGGCCGCGTCAAACGCCCCGACCCCCAGCGCCAGGAACATGTAGCCGATCTGGCTCATGGTGGAATAGGCCAGCACCCGCTTGATGTCGGTCTGGGCCAGGGCCGCGAAGGCCGCCAGCAACAGCGACAGGGCTCCGATGATGCCCACCAGCCACATCACATCCGGTGCCAGCAGGAACAGCCCGTTCAGGCGTGCAATCAGATAAACGCCGGCGGTCACCATGGTGGCCGCGTGGATCAGGGCCGACACCGGAGTGGGGCCTGCCATGGCATCCGGCAGCCAGGTGTGCAGCGGCACCTGTGCAGACTTGCCCAGGGCACCGCCAAGGACCAGCAATGCCGCAAGATTGGCAGTGACACTCCCCTCGGCCCAGACCCGTGGTGCCTGCTCCAGCACCAATCCGATATCGAGGGTGCCGAGTTCCACGAAGATCAGGAACAGCCCCAGGGCAAGGAATACGTCACCTGTGCGGGTCACGATAAACGCCTTGAACGCCGCCCGCCCATTAGCTTCGTTCTGATAGTAGTAGCCGATAAGGCCGTAGCTGCAAAGGCCAACGCCTTCCCAACCGAGAAACAGCAACAGCAGGTTATCGGCCAGCACCAGCACCAGCATGCTGAACACAAACAGGTTCATCCAGGCATAGAAGCGGGTTATACCGGCCTCGCCCACCATGTACCAGACAGCGAACAGGTGAATCAGGAAACCCACGCCGGTGATGATCGACATCATGACCAGCGAGAGACGATCAACCACCACGCCCATGGTCGGCTGGAACTCGCCCACGGAAACCCAGGTCCAGAGCGTGAAGCCCTGGCTGTCGCCGGAGAAGGTCAGCAGCGCCCAGGCGGTGGCCAGCGCGGCCAGCCCCACGCTGCCCACGCCAATGGCCGCGCTGGCCCGCGGTCCCAGCCGCCCGCCGGAAAAGCCGAGAACAATGGCACCGGCCAGAGGTAACAGAAATGACAGTAAAGTCGCAGCCATCATCATCCACGCATCCTGCTGACTTCGTGCAGCTCAAGTGAACGGAAACGCTGGTAAAGCTGTATCATCAGCGCCAGGCCGACGCTGGCCTCGGCTGCCGCCAGGGTGATGACCAGCAGGAACATGGCCTGCCCGTCCGGCTGGTTCCAGGCGGTGCTGCCCACCACAAAGGCCAGCGCGGCGGCATTGAGCATGACTTCCAGGCTCATGAGAACGAACAGCATACTGCGCCTCAGCATCAACCCGGCCAACCCCAGGCTGAACAGAATAACGGCCAGGATCAGGCCATGCTCCATCGGGATACCAGTCATCGGGTGCCTCCACGGTTGCGATTGCCCCGGGGTTTGTTGCGCCGGCCCACGTGGGACGCCGTCACCAGCGCCGCCAGCAGCAGAATGGCGGCCAGCTCCACCACTATCAGCCATGGGCCGAACAGGGTGAGGCCGATGTCCCGGGCGGTTATCAGCTCACCGTCAATGGTCATGCCTGCCTGCCCGTCGCTGATCAGCGCCACCAGCGCCACCAGCAACACCAGAGCCAGCAGCGACGGCCCGAGCCAGTAGCCCGGACGTAGCCACAGGGGATCCCGCTTGGCCTCCGGACGCAGGTTGAGCATCATCACCACGAACACGAACAGCACCATTATGGCGCCGGCATAGACGATAATCTCGAGAGCACCGGCAAAGGGCGCACCCAGGGCGAAGAACACCAGGGCGACGGCAATCAGCGAAACAATCAGGTACACCACCGCATGCACCGGACTGGAGCCGCTGATAAGACCGACCGTGGCCAGCACCGCCACCAGGCCGCTAAGGTAGAATCCCAGTTCCATCAGTAGTTCCTTTTTTGGTCAGGGTAAAAGCGTACGGACATCCTCCGGGACCTCCTCGTTCTGTGCCTCACCTTTATCCTTGCCGGCGATAGCCATGCCGGCAACCTTGTAAAAGTGGTAGTCGTGGTCCTTGCCGGGGCCGTTGATCAGCAGATCTTCCTTCTCGTACACCAACTGCTGACGCTGGTACTCGCCCATCTCGAAATCCGGTGTCAACTGGATGGCGGAGGTGGGGCAGGCCTCTTCACACATGCCGCAGAAAATGCAACGAGAAAAGTTGATGCGGAAGAACTCCGGATACCAGCGGCCGTCGTCTTTTTCACCTTTCTGCAGGGAAATACAATCCACCGGGCAGGCCACCGCGCAAAGGTTGCACGCCACGCATCGTTCTTCGCCGTCCGGATCCCGGGTGAGTATGATGCGGCCCCGGTACCGGGGAGGCAGATAAACCTCCTCTTCCGGATAGTTCACGGTTTCCCGCTTGCGGAAGCCGTGCATGAATACCATCCACATGGTACGCAACAGCGACCAACTGGCCGGTATCAGCCATAACACCGACAACACCTTGTTTTTTCGCATCTTTCCTCCCTATGAACCGGTCAGTAGCAGCACCGCCCCGGTAGCCAGCAGATTGACCAGGGTCAGCGGCAGACACACCCGCCAGCCAAAGCTCATCACCCGGTCATACCTGGGCCGTGGCAGCGATGCCCGGAGCAGGATAAACAGCATCAGGAAGAAGCTGGTCTTGAGGGCAAACCACACAATGGGTGGCAGCCAGGGGCCCTGCCAGCCGCCGAAAAACAATGTCACGATCAGCGCGGAAACCAGCACCATGCCCACGTATTCGCCAATGAAAAACATGCCGAACTTCATACCGGAGTACTCGACATGGTAACCATCCGCCAGTTCCTGTTCCGCCTCCGGCTGGTCGAAAGGGTGGCGGTGTGTCACCGCGATGCCGGCGATCAGAAATGTGACGAAACCCAGGAACTGGGGAATCACGAACCACAGGCCTTCCTGGGCCGCGACGATGTCGCGCAGGTTGAAGGAGCCGGCCATGGCCACCACACCCATGAGCGACAGCCCCATGAACACTTCGTAGGACAGGGTCTGGGCCGAGGCTCGCAACGCGCCGAGCAAGGCATACTTATTGCCACTGGCCCAGCCACCGATTAACACCGCGTAGACGTTGATGCCGGCCAGCGCGAGGAAGAACAGCAGCCCGATGTGCATGTCCGCCACCCCCCACCCCGGTGTTATGGGGATAATAACGAAAGACAGCAGCAGGGAAGCGAAGGCAAGGTTGGGTGCCAGCATAAACAGGGCGCGGCTGGCAAAGGGCGGAGTCCAGTCTTCCTTGAAAAAGATCTTCAGCATATCGGCAATCAGTTGAAGAGTGCCGAATGGCCCTACCCGGTTGGGACCATAACGATCCTGCCAGAGGCCCAGCAGCCGACGTTCGACCACGGTCAGTGCCGCTCCCACCACGACCACGGCAAGCAGGATCACCAGCGCCTGGAACATGGCCCAGAGAGTGGCTGCCAGTTGTGGAGTCCACCAGCTCATGACTCACCTCCCGTGGGTTTTCCTAAAGTGAGTGTCGCGCCCTGCCCCAGGCCGGGCAACAATCCCGCGGGCAGGCCAGCCCAGCCGGGGGGCCAGTCTTCCTGCTCCGATACCGTAATGTCCGGACCGCCAAACAGCATCAGGCTGTCGCCCTCACGCACACCAAGCAGCGTCAGACTGTCGCCGTCGCGCACGCCCAGCGCCTCGGCATCCGGGCGGGCCAGGATGACCACCGGCGCGGTCATCCGCTGCCGGACAGGTTCAGCCCGGGCAGACGTTTCCTCGCCCCCGAACACCCGTGGCAACACCAGCGCCCGCAGCCCGCTGCTGTCAGTGGCGCCGTCATCAAAGACCGGGTCGGGGTATTCGCGATGGCCGGGCTGAGGCCGAATCAATCTTATGCCCGGGTCCCCTCCGCGCAGGTGACCGCCCACTTCATCGGTGAACTTGTTCCACGCCTGCGGGGAATTCCAGCCCGGCGCCCAGGCGAAAGGTATCTGCTGCCGGGGCCGGTCAAATCCGCTGTAGCCTTCCATGGAGTAAGCGAAGGGTGTATCGGTATCCTGTGGCGGGCGGGGTTCATTTACATCGAGGTTGGCGCGCATGGCGGTGCGGCCGCTGTAACGCTGGGGCTCACGGGCCAGCCGCAGGCCCTCTATGCGATAATCGGGCCCGGGCGCGGCATCCACAATCCCGGCCAGGCCTGGATGGGCCCCGGCGCAGGCCCGGGTGGCCAGATCCAGGCTGATATCCCCGGGGGCTTCGCCCCGCAGCCCGGCGGCCAGGGTGTGTAACCAGCGCCAGCTCTCGTGAATTCGGGTCTCGGGGCGCAGGTAGGCCGGTTCGAACACCCGGAAGAAGCGCTGGGCCCGCCCTTCCAGATTTACCAGGGTTCCGCTCCCTTCCGCGAAACTGGCAGCAGGCAGGATGAAGTCCGCCCCCTCGGCGGTTCTCGTCCGCTGGTGGTCCAGCACCACGCGGGTGTTGGCACGGGCCAGGGCCTGCTCCACCCGGTCGGCGGGCAGGCGTTGATACAGGTCGTTCTCCAGCACCACCACCGCATCGGCCCGGCCCTCACTCAACTCATCCAGCGCCCAGTCCAGTGTCTGCCCCCCCATGAGCGACAGCCCGGTGCTGTTGGCCTCCCGCCGGATCAACACCAGCCCACCCTGCGCTGCCCGCCTGGACAGGGCCCGGGCAACCGCACCGGCGGCTTCCAGGATGGCCTCGCTGGCGAGGGAGCCGCCGCTGACAACCAGCGGCCGCGCCGCTTTTAACAGGCTGACGGCGATTTCTCCGGCCCGCTCCTGGCTGGCCGGGTCG
Organism: Marinobacter sp. tcs-11; assembly: GCF_002049515.1. Lineage (NCBI taxonomy): Bacteria > Pseudomonadati > Pseudomonadota > Gammaproteobacteria > Pseudomonadales > Marinobacteraceae > Marinobacter > Marinobacter sp. tcs-11. The sequence continues at coordinate 28,089 of NZ_LLYU01000027.1, forward strand.
AGGCCGTCCACCGGGGGCGCCGCCGGGTCGATGGCATGAGCCACCGCGAAACCGAGCCGGGCGATATCATCCGGCGCCAGGGCATGGCGGGCGACAGCGACACTGTCCAGCTCGGTGGGCGCTGGCCAGACAATGTGCAGCGGGTGGTACCGGTCCTGCCCCAGGGTCTTGACGGCCTCGGCATTCCAGGCCGGCACGCCGATCTTTTCAGCCAGTTCTTCCCGCCGTGACAGCACAGCCTGACGCAGATTCAGCCCCAGGCGCGCGGCGCTCTGGACCGGGTCCTCGCCCAGCACCAGAATGGCATCGTGGCGTTCTATTTCCCGGGGTGTCGGGGTGGGCAGTCCCGACGTTTCCTGCAGCCGGTTCATCATGGCCAGGCACGCCTGCTCCCGGGACTCTATCCCGGTGGAAAAGTTTTCCGGCCCCACCATGGCCAATAGCTGGTGATTGCTTTCCAGACTGGCCCGGGGCGATCCGATGCCGATGATGCGCCGGGCCTGACGCAGGGCGCCGGTGATACGCTCCAGGGCCGGATCTACCCCCAGCGTCACGGCCTCCTGCCCCGGCCGTTCGGTCCATTCCGGAACCCGTGGCCGGTCGGCGCGGTTGACGTATCCGTAACCAAACCGGCCGCGGTCACAGAGGAAGTGGCTGTTAACCTCACCGTGGTAGCGGTTTTCGATGCGGCGAATCTCGCCGTAGCGTTCCCCGGGGCTGATGTTGCAACCGACCGCGCACTGGTGGCAGATGCCGGGGGCATACTGCAGGTCCCACTTTCGGGTGTAGTGATCGGAATGACTCTGGTCGGTGAACACCCCAGTGGGGCAGACTTCGGTGAGGTTGCCGGAGAACGGGCTTTCCAGTGTGCCTTCGGCGTATCGTCCGAAGTAGATGTTGTCCCGGGCACCAAAGGCGCCCAGATCGGTGCCACCGGCGTAGTCATTGTAAAAGCGCACGCACCGGTAGCAGGTAATGCAGCGGTTCATTTCGTGGGCGATGAACGGCCCCAGGTACTGGTTGCGGCGAGTGCGCTTGTTGAACCGGTAGCGGCGGCGGTCATGGCCGGTCATTACCGTCATGTCCTGCAGGTGGCAATGGCCGCCCTCCTCGCACACCGGGCAGTCGTGGGGGTGATTGATCATCAGCCACTCCACCACACTGGCCCGGAAAGCCCGGGCTTCCTCGTCATCGATATCGATTCGGGTCTGGTCCGCCGCCGGGGTCATACAGGACATGACCAGAACGCCCTTGTTGTCGTCCTTGTCCTTGTACTGGCGCACCGCGCACTGGCGACAGGCGCCGACACTTCCCATGGCCGGATGCCAGCAGAAATAGGGAATATCCAGGCCCAGTGACAGACAGGCCTGGAGCAGGTTGTGCGCCCCGTTGACCTCGTAGGTTTTTCCGTCCACGTGAATCGTCGCCATGCTTGCTTCTGCCTTCACCTAGAAAGTACGATCACTGTTTGTTGAAAGTGACTGTTGAAACTAACGGTTGTTTGCCGGCGCGTCCGCTGCGACCCGGTCCGGAACGCCCCGGGTGTCGCCGCTTACCTTGCCAATGCCCTGCTCAAACTCCTGCCGGAAGTGCCGCAGCGCTGTTTCCAGCGGCATGGCGGCGCCAGGGGCAAGGGCGCAGAAGGTCAGCCCCGGGCCACAGTCCGCCGCCAGCTTGTCGAGCAATTCGATGTCGCCGGCCTGCCCCTGTCCCTTTTCCAGGTCCCGGAGCAGTTTTACCACCCAGGGCAGACCATCACGGCACGGAGTGCACCAGCCGCAGGATTCCCGGGCGAAGAACTCCTCCAGGTTGCGCATCAGCGATACCATGCCCCGGTCCTCGGGGACCGCCATCATCAGGCCGGTGCCCAGCCGGCTGCCGACATTGGCGATAGAGTCAAAGTCCAGGGGCAGCTCCAGATGCTCCGGCAACAGGAAGCCGGTACTGGTGCCGCCGGGCAACCACGTCTTGAGCCGACGGCCTTGCTGCAGCCCCCCGGCCCGGTCGAGCAGCTCGGCCCCGGTGACGCCCATGGGCAGCTCCCAGAGGCCCGGCTCCGCAACCGGCCCCGACACGCCATAAAGCTTGGTGCCGCCGTCACCGGTACGGTTGCCGGACAGGTTCTGATACCAGTCAGCGCCATGGAGAATCACGGCGGGTATGTTGCACAGGGTCTCGACGTTGTTAACCACCGTGGGCCTGCCCCAGGCTCCGGACTGGCCGGGGAACGGCGGCTTGGCCCGGGGATTGGCGCGCTTCCCCTCCAGTGCATTGATCAGAGCCGTTTCCTCGCCGCAGATGTAGCGCCCCGCCCCGGTATGCACCGCGATGTCGAAATCGAACCCGCTGCCATCAATATCCGGCCCCAGCCAGCCGGCTTCGCGGGCCTCATCAATGGCCCGGTTCAGCACCCGGGCCGCCTCCACGTATTCACCCCGCAGAAAAATGTAGCCTTGCCGGGCGTTGTTGGCCCGGGCTCCGAGGATCATCCCCTCAATCAGCAGGTGGGGTTGCTGCTCCATCAGCAACCGGTCCTTGAAGGTGCCCGGTTCCATTTCATCCGCGTTGCAGATCAGGTAGCCCCGGGGCATGTCACCCCCCTGCAGCGTCAGGCTCCACTTGACGCCAGCGGAAAAACCGGCGCCGCCCCGGCCACGCACATTGGCGTCTTTCACCACGGTGATGATGCCCTGGGGGTCGCTCTCGGCCAATGCCCGGCGGACCGACTGATAACCATCCTTATCCAGATATTCGCCGAGCCAGACCACCTCGCCGTCGTCCCTCAGCCTCCAGGTCAGCGGATGGGTTTCGGGTTGACGCTCGGTACCGGATTGCCGTATCCGGCTGTGATAACGCAGCGGGTTGCCTTGACCTGAGGTGGATCCGCTCATTCGTAGCCCTCCAGCAGGTCGGACAGATCCTCCGGTGTGACCGGCCCGAAGGTTTCGCCGTCAATCATCAGCGCCGGGGCACCGTCACAGGCGCCGAGACAACACGCGGGTAACAGGGTGAAGCGGCCATCGGCGGTGGTGGCGCCGTAGTCCACTCCCAGCTTCTCCACCAGGGCCTGTTTTAGCGTTTCATACCCGGTCAGGAAGCAGGAGCTGCTGTCGCAGACCAGGATCACATGGCGCCCTACCGGCTGACGGAAAATCAGGCTGTAAAAGGTAGCCACGCCGTCCACCGCGGCGAATCCCAGGCCCAGCAACCGCCCAACGGCCATGATGGCACCGTCGGGAACCCAGCCATGGCGGCGCTGGACGATTTTCAACGCCTCGATACAAGCGGCCTGGGGCTGCTCGTAGTGTTCCTTTTCCCGGAGAATCGCGGCTTCGTCGTCCGGGTGCAGTTCAAAACGGTCACTGCCGATCAGTTCGGTTGTGTGCGGGGTTGTTGCCATCATCAGCGATCCACGTCTGCCATTACGAAATCGATACTGCCCAGGTGGGCGATCATGTCCGGCACGAAGCCTCCGCGCATCAAGGACGGTATCTGCTGCAGGTGCGGAAAGCTCGGAGTCCGGATGCGGGTTCGGTAGCTCATGTTATTGCCGTCGCTGGTCAGGTAATAACTGTTTATGCCTTTGGTGGCCTCCACCATTTGCAGGGATTCGCCGGGTTTCAGAACCGGACCCCAGGACACCTGCAGAAAGTGCGTGATCAGCGTTTCGATGTGCTGCAACATCCGCTCCCTGGGTGGCGGGGTGGTCAACGGGTGGTCCGCCTTGTAGTCGCCCGCGGGCATGTGATCGACGCATTGCTGGATAATGCGCAGGCTCTGCCGCATTTCCTCAATACGCAGCTGACCCCGGTCAAAAACGTCTCCGTGCTGCCCCAGAGGCACCTCGAAGTCGAAGTTCTCATAGCCGGAATAGGGCCGCTGCTTACGCAGATCGAAGTTGCAGCCAGTGGCCCGCAGGTTGGGACCGGTCACGCCCCATTCCAGGGCCTCGGTGGTGGTGAAGGCAGCCACATGCCGGGTCCGCTCCCGCACCAGGGCGTTTTTCATCATGGCCAACTCGTATTCCCGCAGCCGCGGCGGCATCCAGTCAAGGAACTCCTGCACCAGTTGCTGCCAGCCCACGGGCAGGTCCTGGGCAAGGCCGCCGATCCGGTACCAGGCCGGATGCATGCGAAAACCGGTGATGCCCTCAATCACCTTGTAGGCCCGCTGGCGGTCAGTGAAGCTGTAGAACACCGGCGACATGGCGCCCAGATCCTGCAGGTAGGTCCCCAGGAACAGCAAATGGCTGCTAATACGGAACATCTCCGCCATCATCACCCGGACCGTCTTGACCCGGTCGGGCACCTCGATACCCGCCAGTTTCTCAACCGCAAGGACATAGGGAAGGTTGTTCATTACGCCGCCGGTGTAGTCGATGCGGTCGGTATAGGGAATGAAGCTGTGCCAGGTCTGGCGCTCGGCCATTTTTTCCGCGCCCCGGTGGTGATAGCCAATATCCGGCACGCAGTCGATGATCTCCTCGCCGTCCAGTTGAAGCACGATCCGGAAGGCACCGTGGGCAGAGGGATGATTGGGGCCCAGATTGAGGAACATGAACTCGCTGCCATCCCGCTCACGCTGCATGCCCCAGGCTTCCGGTTCGAATTTCAGCGCCTCCTGCTCCGTCTGCTGCCCCTCCACTGTCAGGGTGTAGGGGTCGAATTCCGTGGCCCGCGCGGGATAGTCCTTGCGTAACGGGTGGCCATGCCAGGTGGGCGGCATGAGCAGCCGTTGCAGATGGGGATGGCCGGTTGCGGTAATGCCGAACAGATCCCAGATTTCCCGCTCATACCAGTTGGCATTGGCAAACACCCGGGTCACGCTTGGCAGGTTCGGGTCGCCACCGGTCAGCGCCACCTTGATGATCAGGTCTTCATTACGATCCACCGACAGCAGATGATAGAAGACCGTGAAATCCGCGGCTGGTAGCCCGTCACGGTGGGCACGGAGCCGCTCGTCCACGGCAGAGAGATCGTAAAGCATGGAAAAAGACGCCGGCGGCGCCTTCAGGTGGCGCAGTATCTCCACTATCCGCTCACGTCGCACCCACAGCACCGGAAGCCCGGTCAGGGTGGGCTGAACGTGCTCGATGTGTTCCCGGAATCCGTCCAGAAGCCCGAGGGCCCGGTCAATGCCGGACTGGGCCGGTGCATGCCTATCGAGAGCGTCTGTGCTCATGATGCTGACTCATCTCCTGTCAAGGTTGGGCAAATCGGGAGGCGGCGCTCAGAGTTTGTCCGGAGTCCTCAGTTCGGTGGCCTCGATTCGCTGGCTCCGTTTCTGCTCCCGCTGGGACCCCATCTCGGCCTTGTAAACCCCTTGATCCCCCACGACCCAGGACAGCGGCCGGCGCTCCTCCTGAATCGAGTCCTGCAACAACTGAAGTGCCTGCAGGAAGGCCTCGGGCCGCGGCGGACAGCCCGCTACATAGACATCCACGGGCAAGAACTTGTCAACCCCCTGAACCACCGAATAGATGTCGTACATACCGCCAGAGTTGGCGCAGGAGCCCATGGAAATGACCCACTTGGGTTCCAGCATTTGATCGTAGAGCTGCTGAATAACCGGAGCCATTTTGATGAAACAGGTACCCGCTATCACCATAAAGTCGGCCTGCCTCGGCGAGGCGCGGATCACCTCCGACCCGAAGCGCGCAATGTCATGGGGCGAGGTAAATGCGGTAGTCATTTCCACGTAGCAGCAGGACAGACCGAAGTTATAGGGCCACAAGGAGTTCTTGCGCCCCCAGTTCACCGCCGAGTTGAGGACGTCACTCAGCTTGCCGGTGAATACGTTGCGTTCAAGCTGGCTTTTGACGTATTCCTCCGATGACTGCCGGCGCCCCATCGGGTAACGGTCACTGGATTCCTGCTCTTCCTCGGCCCGTATCAGTCTGTAAGGCATGGCTGGTCTCCATATAAAGGTTTGCTGACAGTGATCAAGGTCCGGGCAACGTCCCCCGGGGACTCAGTGGCTCAGCTCTCCCTGTATCCCTGAGAGCCCTCGGGAGCCCACTCCAAAGCCCCTGAGCGACTGTCGTAGAGCAGGCCGGCAAGCAATATCAGTATAAAAACCGCCGCGCCCCAGAACCCGCTCCAGCCCGTTTCCGGAATCACAACCGCCCAGGCAAACAGAAACACCGCCTCAATATCGAAGATCACAAAGAGCATCGCGACCAGATAAAACTTGACGGAAAACCGCTGGCGGGCGTCACCGACACCGACAATACCGGACTCAAACGGGATGGTTTTGCTGACGCCATGGCTGCGCCCGCCAAGCAGGCTGGAAACGCCTGCCATGAAGGCACATAAGCCGAGGGCAGCGATCACAAAAAAACCGGTTGCCCAATAGTTGACCAGCAACTCATTGACCGTGTCCGACATACCCCCTCCTGTTCTGAATCATCACCCTATCCGCCCAGCCTGAAACGGAACTGAATCAGCAGAGCAATCGTTCTCAATTTTTGATCCCGATCAAATTCACAAGACTGTTTCCAGCCGGCCTCAGTCAGCAGAGCGCACTACTCACTGCCATAAATCAAGACCTGCAGGAAACAGCAACTCCGCGGGCATAATCGAGTAGAGCAAGGTATCTGAAGGCTTCATACTAGCGCTGCTTTGAAAGCAGGTACCGTACAGACTGTGTTGTCTACTAATATGGCTTCATCGCACCGATTGAGGCCTTCGTGCAGTAACCATTGCCAGCACGATTGCCAACATCGCCAGGGGAGGAATTAGGACGACGACCACGCTACCAGTCCCAAGAGAAAGAACTGGGCCGCCAGGCCGAGGATCAGCGTGGCAGCAAAGGTTGTCACTACCACCGTGCCAAGAGCTTTGCCCACCGGCGCGAATTCCGTCGCCGCCTGCTGGTACATGGGCACGACAATGCGCAGATATACCGCCAGTGAAAGTACACTGTTGGCAATTGCAACCACCGCCAGCCAGGTGAATTGGACATCAATGGCGGCGGCGAACAGCAGGAACTTCCCAACGAAGCCGGCAAGTGGCGGAATCCCGACCAGCGATAGCAGAAAGACCACCATTGCGATGCCAATAAGCGGTTGGGCGCGCCCCAATCCGTCAAAATCGTTCAGAGTCCGTCCGATATTGGCGGCAACGGCGAAAGCGCCCAGATTCATGGCCGCATAGGCGGCAGCAAACAGTATAATGGATGGCAGAGCAAGTTCACTGGCGCCGACTGCCAGGATACCCAGAAGGAAATAGCCGGATTGGGCAATCGACGAATAGGCCAGCAGCCGAACGACGTTATCCTGCACCAGCGCGGCCAGATAACCATAGGTCATGGTCAGAACAGCCAGACCGGCGATGATGGCGGTCCAACCACTTTCCGGGGGTAGATCGCGAACCACCTGAGCGAGTGCGAACAGAGCACCGATCTTGGGCACCACTGACAGGTAGGCCGCTATTGACAGTGGCCCACCCTCATAGGCATCTGGCGCCCAGAAATGGAATGGAACCAGCGAGGCTTTGTAACCCAGACCGACAACCACCGCCACGAACCCAAGAAGAACCGCCATTGGCATGGTATCCATACCAGGAAGATCCGCGAGTAACGTGGATCCCGCAGCGCCGAACCAGTAACTCAGGCCGAAAATCATGATCGCACCTGTGACCGAGGCGAACACGAAAAACTTCATGGCGGCCTCTGTGGCAGGGTCGGTATCCGGGTAGGCAACCAAGGCAAAGGTGGCCAGGCCAGTTAATAATGTACCCAATACAAGGAACATCGTATCACCCGCGCCTGCCAGAACGAGCGCGCCGATGGTGGCAAAGCAAAGCAGGCTGTAAACCGTGCCCTCTCGCACGGTGCCTCTCACATCCACTCTCGCCAAAAATATGGCGAGGATGGTGGCCGGCAGCAGAATGAGTTTGGCCCACACACTGAGGTCGTCAACCCGGAAACTGCCACCAAACACCGTTGTGTCCTCACCAATCAGACTGACGGTCAGACCCGTGGCAACGATCAGACCGCTAACTGCGACCAGCAGCGCAATTTGCGGCCTACGCAGCATTTCCGCAATCAGCGCACCGACAGCCGTCAACAGTACGGCAATTTCAGGAATCAACAGTGCAAGATCACGAGCCATCACAGTGCCAGCGCCGATGTAGTGCGGTGGATGATACCCAGCACCCAGGAGGGTGCCACGCCAGTGCCGACAGTGAGCACCAGCAATGGCCCCACAGCAAGCCACTCACGAGCGCTCAAATCAGGCATGGACTGCCAGCGCTGCCGGGGCTCGCCCAGAAAGGTTTCCCGCAGTGCTTTGAGAAACGTACCGGCAATAATGGCAATACCCAAAATCACAACCACCGCGGCTGGCGAAGCGCTTAAAGTGGCAAGAAATATCTGAAACTCGGCCGGAAAGTGCGCCAGCCCGGGCAAGCCCAGCGATGCAAAGGCCGCCAACACAAAGGTCCAGCCGAGCATTGGGACCGTCTTGAGCAACCCACCCAATTCGCCCATTTCACGGGTGTGGGCACGGTCCTGGATCATGCCCACCAGCAAGAACAAGGCACCGGTAACCAGTCCATGGCTGAACATCTGCAATACCGCACCATCCAAAGCAACAGTTCGCACCGAGGGATCCAGAGTTATTGCCGCCACGGCCACACCGACAATGACATACCCCATGTGGTTAACCGACGTATAGGCGACCAAGCGTTTCAGATCACTCTGGGCCAGAGCGGCAAAAGCCCCGTAGAGCGCGCTGACAACACCGAGAACAAGAACAACAACGCCCGCTTCACGGAACGCATCGGGGGTCATTTGCAGAGCAAATCGAACCAGCCCGTAAGTGCCGAATTTCAGCATGACGCCGGCGAGGATGACGCTGCCGACGGTCGGCGCCTGCACGTGTGCGGCGGGCAACCAGGTATGCAGGGGCACCGCGGGGATCTTTACCGCAAAGGTGATCAGCATAGCGATCAATGCCCACATGGCCGCCGCGCCCTCCAGGGGGGGATTCTCAATCCAGGCTCGCATGTCGAAGGTCGGTTCGGGGCTGCCCAGATAAAGCCCGAGGATAGCAAGCAGAAGCGGCAGACTTCCCAGCAAGGTGTATATAAAAAACATCAACGCTGCCCGTTGCCTGTCTTCGTGGCCCCACCCGGCGATCATGAAATACATGGAGACAAGGGAAACCTCGAAGAAGACGTAGAACAGGATACCGTCGAGGGCTGTAAAGGTACCGATAGACGCAGTTTCCAGAAGAAGTACCAGAGCAATATAGGCGCGCGGACGTTCACGAAGCGACGACGTATAGATCACAGCAACCAGGAAAAGAACAGCGCTCAACAGCACCAAAGGCAGACTGATCCCATCAACTCCAACCCGGTAGGCGGCACCGATGGCTGGTATCCATTGCAGCTCTTCGACCTGGGAAAAGCCTGCACCGCTCGCACCCTGAAACCACATGGACAGAGCACCGATCAGTGTAAGGGCGGCGGTAATAATCGCTATGACGTGTACCGTACGCGTTGCGGGCTTCGGAAGACACAGAATCAGCACCGCGCCGACCAGTGGCAAAAACAGGGTGAGCGAGACAAGTGGTAACATGAATATGGGTTTCCTCTAAAAGCTCGTCGATGAAGCAAAAAGCAGAACAGCCAATGTGACGGCGATTGCGACCGCACTGATCGCCAGGCTGTGGTGGATGAGGCCGCTTTGGAGGTTTCGGGCTCGTGCACCCAGTGCACGCACAGCCGCCACCAGGGCGAAAATCAGGCCGTCGATACGGCGTTCATCTCCAAACCGCACGTAGGTCGCGACCCTCAGGCTCACTCTGCCCACGCAAAGCACAATCTTGAACAAGCCCCGCTCCGCTCGCTCGCCCGCAGAGGCAAGGAAGAGACCGGCGCGCCCAAGAGAAAGCACAGCTTCATACAGACGCCCTTCCAAACGCTCACATCCTCGGGCTACAGCCATTGCTGGCCTACCGACCCAGACCGTAAGCCCACCGCCAACGGAAAGTCCGCGTCGCGCCCACGGATAGACCGGACCTAGCAGGCGGGGAGCCGGCACGAGCCAGCCCAGGCCGAGGCCACACGCGGCAGCAAGAAGCCCGAGGAGCACGGCCAATGTGCCTGCGGTGACGGCGGGCAGATCAAGAACGGCCTCGATGGGGCCGAAGGCCAGGCCGAGAATCGTGGCAGGGACCGCCAACCCCCAAATGCCCACGCGCATCCAGGCACTACCGGCAACCGGTCGGGTTTCGCCGGAGCCTCGCCACAGCAGGCACAAGGCCCGGGCCATATAGCCGCCGGTCAGCAGGGTACCGGCCAGCGCCAGGGGGCCGAGCCAGGCGGCACCCTGCGCAGACAGGGCGGCGGCGATTACCGCATCCTTGGAGAAGAACCCACTCAGTGGCGGGATACCGGCCAGTGCCAGCGCTGCCAGCGCAAAGCCGGCAAAAGTCCAGGGTCTGTCACGACCAACCCCCTCCAACTGATCGAACCCGGTACCCCCGCGAGCATGCTGGAAGTCGCCGGCGGCAAGAAACAGGGTGCTCTTGATGGCTGCATGGGCGAGCAAATGCATGAGAGCCGCCAGCGGAACGCCGGCTCCAACCGCAACCAGCATCAAGCCATATTGACTGGCAGTGGAAGCCGCGAGCAGGCGTTTGAGATCACGCTCGGCAAGTGCAATAACCCCGGCTGCCACCGTGGTAACGCCGCCGACAAGTCCGACGACGAGCAACACCTCGGGTGTCAGCAGCGGGGCCGAACGGATCAGCAGGATGGCACCCGCCGCCACCAGCGTGGCCGAGTGCAGCAGCGCCGAGACCGGTGTCGGCCCCGCCATGGCACGCATAAGCCAGTCCTGCAAGGGGACCTGGGCCGACTTACCCATGGCGGCCAGTAGCAACAAAAGCCCCGCGGCGGTCGAGGCACTGCCGCCGGCCTCCAGGGAGGCGGCAATCTCGCCGGTACCGGCCGACCCAATCAGCATAAATACCGCCACGTACAAACCCAGATCGGCGCTACGAGTGTAGAGGAAAGCGCGACCGGCGGCATCCGCGGCCTCGGGTCGCTGGAACCAGAAGCCAATCAGCAGGTAACTGCACAAACCGATCAATTCCCAGGCCGCCAGCAACAGAACCCAGTCGCCGGACAGCACCAGCGCCTGCATGGCAGCCAGGAACAGGGACATTACGGCGTAGAAGCGGCACAGGCCGGACTCCCGCTTCATATAACCAACTGCATAAATCAGCACGAACGTGCCTACGGTGGCCACCGCCACCGTCAACAGCGCTTCCAGAGGTCCGGCAACCATTCGAAGCGGCATGTCTGGCAGCCCCGGCAGAAGCAGGGTTTCGGCCTGCCCGCCGGCGACCCGGGTCAGTAACCATAGACTGCCGCCCAGACTCAACGTCGCCCCGCCGAGAACCAGCGCCGTGGAGCCCCGGCGCAGGACCAGCAACGCCATGGCCGCGATCAGCGGTGGCATTATCGGTAGAAGCACTGCACTCATCCTTTCAGGTCCCCGGCTTCTTCCATTTCAACCGAGCCCTTGGCCCGGAAACGCGCAATCGCGACACCGAAGCCAACCGCCATTTCGACCGCCATGACGGTCATCACCACCAGCACGAACATCTGGCCGGAGTAGCTTTCGGGGTGCAGAAAACGCCAGAAGGCGACCAGGTTCACCAACGCGCCCGCAAGAATCAGCTCCACCCCCATCATGATCATAACCAGATTGGTCTGGGACAACGCGCCATAAACACCAATACCGAACAGGATTGCACCGGTTACAAGCGCCACGATCAGGACGAGAGTCATTCCGTATCCTCCTTGTCAGCAATATTGGCCGTCGTTTGCACCGGTATCGCCACCGCCGTGGCCGCAATCATCGCGGTCAGGATAGTGATACCGGCGGTTTCGAAGATCAGCATGGAACGACCCAGCAATTCCATGCCCAGCGCCCGTGTCTGCATCGCCGCATCCGGCGCCTCGGCCGTTACAGGTCCCCAATCGGCCCAAAACGCGACCACTATCGCAACACCGGCAGCGACCACGCCAGCGCCAATTGAAAAGCGCTTCTGGTGGGTCATATCCATGCCCCCCATCCCGCCCGGGTCCATCATGAACATCACCATGAAAATGGCCATGATGCTCATCTCCGTCGCCATCATCATGATCTGCAGCACGCCCAGGAATTCGGTCTGCATCGCCAGGAACATGCAGCCGACGGCAGTCTGAGAAAACAACAGCGCCAGCGCGGAACGCACCATGGACGATGTGCGAAACACCACCACGCCGAAGCCGATGGCGGCCAGCCCGAAAACGGCAACAAAAAAAGCCTGAGCGTACATTATGGAACCACCAGAACCAGTAAACCGACAACAATGATATTGAGCAGTGCCAGGGGAATCCCCAAGGTCCAGCACCACCGCATCAGATCCGCCTCGCGAATGCGCGGCAGATAGCGACCGGCCAGGAGCATCGACACGGCCACGGCCAGGGTCTTGATCAGGCTCCAGGCCCAGGGAGGCAGCAGCGGCCCATGCCAGCCGCCGAGGTAGAACACCGTGGTCGCGGAAGCCAGCGTGATCACCAGCGTCAGCCTGGCCAGGCGCAACACCCCCAGGCGCACGCCGGTGTATTCCGCGTCCACACCCCCGCCCAGTTCCCCGGGTGCGGTTGGCAGATCAAAAGGCGCACGAAACGCCAGCGCCATGGCGGCAATGAAAAACAGCACGAAACCAAGCGGCTGATAGACAATGTTCCACAAGCCGTCTTGGGAGCCAACGATCACCGTGGTCACCAGGGATTCGGCGCGCATCGCCACCGCAGTGATGGGCATGACAATAAGCATGGCGTAGGCGATGAGCTGGCCAAGGAATCGCCAGCCGCCGATCATGGCGTAGGCGCCATTCGGGCCCCAGCCGGCCATGATCAGCGCCACCAGCACATAGGCAAGCGCCGCGTTGATGAACAGCGCACCGGTAGCCAGATCCGCGATCACCAGGGTCGGCGCCAGAGGCAGAACCGCCGCGCCAAGCACCGCGACGATCAGCAGTAGCACCGGCGCCGTCTCGAAAAAGACCCGGTCCGGCGTGCGCGGTACAATGGATTCACGACCGAGGTGCGCCAGGCCGCTGAGTAGGGGCGCGGCCGGACGCAGGCGGCCCGTTGTCGTCCAGCCCTCGACCACGGCGAGCAGCCAGACGCTACCAAGCAACGCAAGCAACACGATGACGAAGTTCACGAGATCACCTCCCAGGGCGAAAGGTCAAGTGATCCGACCGCCACCAGTGCGTCGCCCAGTTCCCGGCCCTCGACAAGCTTTGCGACCAGGCCGATATGGTGACTGCAGGCGGTGTCCAACCTGTAGGATTTCACCTGGCCGTGTTCCAGAATCAGGCTCAGTTGAGCCTCGCCGCGCGGGGTTTCCACGGTGGCCTCACCGGTGCCTGATCCACGCCCGATGTTTCGCAAAACAGGTAGCCCCGGCTCCCCGGTTGCCTTGATGTAGTCGAGGCTCGTGATGATTTCGTCCAGGCGCTGCCACAGGCGCGCCCAGGCATCTCCGGCGTCGTCAGCAGCGCGCGCCACGGGGCCACTCAGGCCCGCAGTGCCCGATGGCAGTACGCCGATCCCCTTCAATCGCGATTTGAGCAAAGGCGTTCGCCCAAGACGAGCCGCCAATGCCTGCAGAGCGGGCGTCAGTTCCACAAGCCGTTTTCCACTGGCGCGGCGGATCTCCAGTTGCAGGGTTGCGGCACGATCCGTCAACCAGGCGAAGCCGAGCTGGCGCCCCGTTTGCGCCAGCCAACCCAGGTGACTGGCGATGCGCTCACATTCAAGCGCCACAGCCCGGGCCTGATCGGTTGCCGAATCGTTCTCCAGACCAGCCGCCCGCTCGATTGCCAGGCAGGCCAGCAGTCGGTAGCTCACGCTGGCCAGTGGCATGGCCGACGCCAGGCGCTCGATAAAGGTCTCGGCGTCGATCTCCTTGCCTTCTTCACTCTCATTGATCATGCCCACCAAGGATGTGGCCTGTCCTTCTGTTACGCCGTCACCGTCAAGAGTCAGCGTCAACTTGAGCCCACCAGGCAGACCGGGGAAAACCGGACCGAACGGCACCTCCATCCAGTCCATCGCCAACCCGTCGGCGCTACGAGGCAGGTCCTTGGTCACTTCAATCATGGACATGAATCCCGAGGCGCCGTGGTCATGCCCACCATGATCATGACCACTATGACCGTGACCTACATGATCATGGCCACCATGTTCGTGGCTATCATGACCGTGCTCACTGTGATCATGCCCCGAATTTTTCTCCTCCGCGTCGCCGTCGGACTCATCGTGCTGGTGCTTGTGTCCGTGATCATGATGGTTTTCGTGCGAGTGCTGATGACCCTCGTGCTGCTCATGATCGTGCTCATGCGAATCATGATGGTCATGGCAGTGACCATGATCGTGTTCGTGTTCATGGTGTTCGTGCTGCTGCGCATGATCATGATGCTGGTGTTCGTGCTCATGATGCTGGTGTTCGTGCTCATGATGCTGGTGTTCGTGCTCATGGTGCCGGTGCTCGCGATGATCGTGCCCATGGTCATGCTCGGGGGCCGGCTCCCCTGCCTCCCGGGCGACCAGGTCCATGCCACACTTGGGGCAACTACCCGGCTCGTTCTGGACAACTTCCGGGTGCATGGGGCAGACATACTCGATTCTGGCGTGCAGAACAGGGGCGTCGAAATCCTCGGGGGAGTCTGAGAATGCGCCCTTGGCCAGCGCGCGCTTCAACCAGTCAACCGCGTCGATCAGGCCGGCTTGCGAAACACCCGCGGAAAAATCAGCGTCCGGTAGCGTTGACGGCGTCTGTCCGCCCAAATTGACAATGGCTCGCGGCCTCGGCATCTGCGCATAGAGCACCGCCACGGCCTCGTTCATTTTCTCTGAAAGCTCGCCGATAATCAGGAGCACGCTCGCATCGCGAGGTGTCGCGGTGATGCGCATACCTGCCGCTGTCACATCCAGGCCATGGGACAGTGCCACTTCAGGCCCCGGGACGATCAGGCAGCTCAGGTTGCCCGCGAGGGCCCGGGAAACCCACTTCTGAAGTACCGTGAACCGCTCCTGCCGCTGGCGCGCGCCCGTAATGCTCATTGTCGGGTCAGAAGTCATTGCCGCCTCAATGCCCCCTGACTCCAGCCGTAGAGCAAACCAAGAAAGAGAATGGCAAGGAACACCCCCATGTCATACAAAGCAACCAGCCCTACTTCCCTGTATACAACTGCCCAGGGGTACATAAATGCCATTTCCATGTCGAAGGCCAGAAAGAGCAGCGCGTAGCCGTAGTACCGTGCGTGATAGCGGCCCCAGACCGGGTCCCGTGACAACACTCCGGAACTCGCTGGCACGTCCTTGCCCGGCTCCCGACGCGTCGGGCCCATGGCACGGGCAATCCCAAACAGGGCCAAAACCGTAGCTGCGATGCCAAGCACCAAGGCAAGCAGCAGACCGTACTGCTCCAAAATACTCATCATCCAATCCTCAAGTCGCGCAACGGAGTCTGCACTCCGATAGCGTTCTCCAGAGACAAGATCAATATGCCCTTAACTCGCTTCTTGGTTCCGCATGGGCGAACCGTACTTCCCGAGCAAACAGAGGCTAAAAACTCACCCGCAGATATCCTTACTCCAGTCCATGATGCTTCCCTTCATATACCTTGACGTTCCTTATCTTGCCTCCCTCATTGAGCAATTCGAAATCATTTCCAGACAAAGGCTTTATCTTGTTACAGGAATAGTCGCGACCATAGACAGATGTGCAAAATTTACCGTCTTTGACCTCCCATCTTCCGATATAGTGGGTAAGGTTTCCCTGCTGTTCGCGATATTTGGTCATTCCATAGATCGAACCATCAGGATCATAGTACTCATGAAAAGTTCGAGTGCGAAAATTGTCCTGAGCATCTCGGAATTCCATTTGCACCGTGTTTCCGACGACAACATCTGCGACACCTTCGCCAGAAAGAACTTCTTCAGCGTGCAAAAATGGCGCTTGCAAAAAAGTCAAAAATACGAACAGTTTAAAATTTATTGCTTTCATCTGGTTATCTCCCAGTTTCTTTCAATTATTGTGATCACACGAACAACAGCCTTAAGTCGTATCGTAGGATTGTGAAGAAAGCTCAATGTATCAATTGCATTACAACAGTCCACTTATTTTCCACTCCGCTCAACTGGCCAGTCACTAAAAGCGATGAAGTAGAGCAAAACCAGATTGACGATGGGGATAAGTATCAAGACCCCCATCCAACCCGGATAGCCCGTGCGCTGGCAAATACGCCAGGCCGGGATGACGACTACGATGGCAATCACCAGCATCCACAGCCAGTGCCCGGCCCACATGGTGTTGCCAAACATGTTTTCCCCCATCGTGATACTGCCCTCCATGTTGAATTCCGATTACTGGTGACCGTGAGCATGGGATTCCTCGTGGCCGTTTTTTTCGGCTGCTGCAGCCCTTTTCAGGAAAAGCTGCCCGGATACCGCGATCACGATCATCGTGACAACCGCCACGCCAATGACAAACGGGTCGGTATTCAGTTTGACCCAGACAAAGCCGCCAAGCACGAGCAAATCCAGACCGATGGCCGTTGCCGGCACCCACGCCCTGGCCTTCACATCGTCGCGCAGGTAGCGAAGCACGCCCCAATGGATGGCAATGTCCATAACCAGGTAGAACACGATACCCAGGGCGGCAATCCGGGAGAGGTCAAAGAAGGCTGTCAGAGCCAGCCCCAGGACCACAGTGTAGACCAGCGTGTGCTTCTGGATGCTGCCCGGCATACCAAAATGACGGTGAGGGACCAGTTTCATTTCAGTCAGCATGGCAAGCATGCGCGAGACAGCAAAAATGCTGGCCAGAATGCCACCCGCGGTGGCCGTCATGGCAATGGCGACCGTGAACCAGAGGCCATAATCCCCCAGCGCCGGACGCGCGGCAGCCGCAAGGGAGTAATCCTGGGTCTTGATGATTTCCGCCAGGGACAGGTTGCTGGCCACGGCAAAACCGACCAGGGTGTAGATCACCACGCAGGCCGCGATGGAAATAATGATTGCTCGCCCCACATTCCGCTTAGGATCTATGACTTCGGAACCACTGTTAGTGATAGTGGTGAAGCCTTTGAAGGCAAGTATTCCAAGTGCCGTCGCACCCAGGAAATTGCCTGCGGTTCCGGCCTCGCCCGGGCTTGAGAAATCCACCGCCAGGCTGTCGGCAATCCAGACGCCCACCAGCCCGAAAACCAGTATACCGCCGATTTTCAGAAACCCGATAAAGGAAGCCACGCCCTGAATCATCCGGTTACCGAGCAGATTGGTCAGAAACGCCGCCAGGATCAGCGACACACCCAGAATGGACACCATGCGACCACTTTCATCACCACCGAACAGTTGCATGGTGTAGGAACCGAAAGTACGCGCGAGGAAGCTCTGGGCGATCACCATCGAGAAATACATCAGCAAGGCGTTGAACGCGGTCGGCAGCCGATTGCCATAGGCTTTGTAAAGGTACATGCCAATGCCCCCGGCTGACGGCCAGGCATTGGAAATCTTGACGTAGGAATAAGAACTGAAGCTGACGATCACCGCGGCCGCCAGAAACGCCAACGGGAAAAGAACCCCCGTCATCTGCGCCATTTGCCCGGTAAGGGCAAAGATACCGGCGCCGATCATGACGCCGGTACCCAGCATAACGGTTCCCGTGAGGGTGAGACTGCCTTCCTTGTAGCGAGTAGTTCTATCTTGTTCCCTGCTCATTTAACCTCCGGTTATTTTCGTTTCATGGGCGGGATCTTTGAACAGCAAAACGGATCATGCTTGGCATTGGCACGAACGTTGTCATCTGTAAATCGATACCACGCCAGCTTCCTTTGAGCCCACCACCCCGCCTTCAACCGGCCACCATGTGCTCCAATCACCTCCAATAACTCGTCGGTAGACCAATGAGTCCCATCGAAGGTAACGTCTAACAGATTATTTGGCTTGCGTTCGGCAAAATCAACACAGGGGTGATGATTGAGTTCGTGAATAAAGTCAGACCATTCACTCTCTTCAAAACCTTCCACGACAAGTTTCCGTCGCAGCAGGAACTGTTCCTGGTTCGATGCTTTATGTGCTTTAGTCATGGCGGGCCCCTCTTCGCCTTATCATTTCCCCTCAATGACAACATGCGGACCTGAACTGCGACTGAAAATCAGTGAAGGTTTTCGATGAAATTGACGTACATCATAAAATAGAGCCAGGGCAACCCCTGGCTCCTTATTCATTCCGATCAGAACGAGATGCGGGCACCGACGACTGCGAACCAGTCTTCTGTGCCACCGCCTTCGGCTTTAGCGAGATCTGCGGTATCACCGTACTTGCGCTCATGCACCACGCCCACGTAAGGCGAGAATGCGCGATCGATCAGGTCATAGCGTAACCGGAGCCCAGTTTCGGTGGAAACCAAGCCTTTGCCCACGCCAATTTCCTCATCCTCGCTGAATGCTACCGTCGCATCCAGGGTTGCAGACAGGATCCAGTAATTGGTGAAAAGCAGCTCGTATTCCGCGTCGATTTCGGCAGACGTATCACCATCCTTGCTGGCATACAGGTTGGCATCGACTTCAAACCATTGTGGGGCAAGCCCAGCGACACCCAGCACGGCATAAGTGCGATCCGGCCCTTCAGGGGTGTCGAAGCGAACACCCGCTTTGGCGTCGAAGAACTTGGAGATGGGGATCTGGCCGACCAACTGGTTTTCCAGTGTTTCGTAGGCCTGTTCCTCTATCTCGTATTCCCCGGTTGTGAGCAGCCGGACTTTGAACTCGTCGGTGCCATAGAAGGCATCCGCATTCCAGACGCCCAGTTCCTCATCATCATCGCTGTATCGGTACTCAAACTCCTCAAATTGAACACCCCAGGCTGTGAGCGGTTGTTTACGAGCGGTGGTATCGGAAATCATTTCCTGAGCTATCACCGTCGTTGAGAAACCAATAGAGGCAAGGAAACTGACTGCGGCAAGTGATCGAATACAGCTCATGCCTCACCTCCATCTTCAGCAACAACGCCTGTCTTGGCCTGCGTGGACTCAGGGCCACCCTCAACAATCACCTTGCGGAACATCCCGGCAGCCGCATGGTAAGAAAGATGGCAATGGAACGCCCATTGGCCTGGCTCGTCAACCTCGGTTTCCATGTACACCGTAGTGCCCGGGTTCACGCTAACGGTGTGTTTGATCGGGTTCCACTGACCTGCGCCAACATCAAGGATGGACCACATACCGTGCAGGTGCATGGGATGAGTCATCATGGTTTCGTTCACAAACTTGAAACGGACCCGTTCACCATATTTGAGACGAATGGGATCCGCGTCTTCGTATTTAACACCGTTGATACTCCACGTGTAGCGTTCCATATTGCCGGTCAAACGAAGCTCGATCTCCCGAGTCGGTTCGCGGTCTTCGTACAACGGGTCCTGAGCCTTCAGATCAGCATAGGACAGGAACTTGCCACCATTGGCCGCCGTCGGCACAAGGCCACTGCCCTTGGCATAGAAGGGATCGCTGGGACCGCCTTTTCCCATCGCCATGGAACCATGGTCCATGCCGGACATGTCAGAGTGATCCATTCCTTTCATGTTGGAGTGATCCATTCCTTTCATATTCGAATGGTCCATGCTGCCCATGTTTGAGTGGTCCATTCCGGACACACCTTCTGAGCTGCCCATATCCATGTTTCCATGATCCATGCCTGCCATGCTGCCATGGTCCATACCGGGCATACCGCCCATATCCGCCATGGTCAGTCGGGCAGCTTCACGCAGTTGCGGCACGGCCGCTTCCATACCCTCTTCAGGGGCCAATGTTGCCCTGGCATAGCCCGAACGCCCCATGGATTCAGCAAAAATGGTGTAGGCCTGCTCATCTTTCGGACGGACGATCACATCGTAGGTTTCCGCCACACCGATCCGGAACTCGTCCACACTAACCGGCTGAACGTTGTTGCCATCTGCCTGCACAACCGTCATGTCCAGACCGGGGATCCGGATATCAAAGTAAGTCATCGCCGAAGAGTTGATAAAACGCAGCCGAATGCGTTCGCCCGGCTCGAAGATCCCTGTCCAGTTTTGGCTTGGTCCTTTGCCGTTGATCAAGCCCGTAAAGCCATGGATATCCTCAACGTCCGCTTTCATCATCCGCATGCCACCCCAGGCCATACGGTCACTGACGGTGTTCATCAGGCCATTTTTTGACACGTCCGAGAAAAACTCGCCAACAGTTTGCTGCTCACGGTTGTAATAATCCGGCATCATTTTCAGGTTGCGCATGATGCGGTCACCGGAATGGGGGTGTTTATCGGTCAGCTGCACCACGTATTCACGATCGTAGCGGAACGGTTCACGGCCCTCGGGCTCAATGACAATGGCGCCATAGGCTCCGTCTGGCTCCTGAAAACCAGAGTGGCTGTGGAACCAATAGGTGCCTGCTTGCTGGATAGGAAATTCATAGGTGAATGTTTCACCCGGCTTGATACCTGGAAAACTGATACCTGGCACACCATCCTGGTCGAAGGGAAGGATCAGTCCGTGCCAGTGGATCGAGGTCATCTCGTCCAGGTTGTTGGTCACGTTGATTTTGACGTTTTCACCTTCCTTGAAGCGCATCACCGGTCCCGGAGATGCACCATTGTAGCCGATACCTTCTTTCACGAAATCGCCGGTATCAATTTTAACCCGGTCAACCGTCAGGCCGTATTCACCGGCCATGACCATGGCCGGCATCAGCAGGGTCAAAAGCCCTGTCAAAAGGCGTATCTTCATCTGTTTTATTCCCAACTGCACTTCATTGGAGCTAGGAGTCTGCGCGGCAGAAGTATTTTGAGCAAGTGACCCCGCCGCGTCGAATCACAGTTCGGCCCGAGAACGTATCCACAATATCCAGCCGAATAGAGTCTCGATTCTCTCTATTCAGTCAG
>NZ_LLYU01000028.1:0-44434 GCF_002049515.1 Marinobacter sp. tcs-11
CGGGCGGTGAACTGCAATCCGCTTGCCTGGGGCATGACTTCGATCCCTGAAGATTATGTTGAACTGACTCATCCTGAGCAGTCCCGATTATAACCACCAGCCTCCGGAATACCAACCAACAAACCGGTGGCCTGTTTTAACCAGTTCTCAGTGATGAAAACCCGCGCCTGCGACTTTTGTTGAACCCGGTGAACGGTTAACCTTGAACACCGTCTAACAACAAGAGCAGCACCATGGCACAGTACACCATTGAAATTGATGAAACTTTCGATGTCCCCAGGCGCAAGGCTTTTGCCGTTTTTGCCGACCACCACCGCTTCGGCAAACTGGTCGGGGCACCGGTCAAGCGTATCAAGGACAGCGACCAGGCAGACCCCAACGGCATTGGCTCGGTTCGCAAGATCGGCATTGGCCCGCTGTCTCTTGAGGAAACCGTACTCGGTTTTGAACCCGACTCTCTGATTGAGTACACCATCAGCAGCATCAGCCCTTTGCGTAATCACCTGGGGCGTATTCTGTTCTCCGATGCAGGCGAAGGAAGAACCCGTATTCAGTACTCCATCCGTTTTGAGGATATTGTGCCGTTTACCGGCAAAGCGGTTCAGGTCGCGCTGGAAAAGGGATTACGCCGTGGTATCAAACGCCTGCCGTCAATGGCGTAAGCCTGTGGGAGCGCAGGCAACAATCGGTTACTTGATGAATATCAGATAATTGACCTGAGGCAATAATTCATATTTATCAATTCTGTACTCTCCCGCGCAGTTTGCAATATCCGGCCATCAGGCATGCCTGTGGCTGAACACCTACTGTTCTGCGGGAGACCGAAATGGCGGCAGCACCGATTGTTCTCTTCGACAACGGACACCACAAGTGCCTGATGTTCGATTCCCTGGTAACCGGCGAGGGCGTGCAGTCCAACCAGTTCCTGATTGTTGATGGCAAACACGAAGCCCTGATCGACCCCGGCGGAGACCTGACCTACACCCCACTCTCCGTCGCAGCGTCCAAGTACATGAACATCCGCGATATGGACTATGTCTTCGCGTCCCACCAGGACCCGGACATCATCGGCGCCATCGACCGCTGGATTGTTCACACCCGCGCAAAAATCGTTACCTCAAAGCTGTGGGCACGCTTTCTGCCTCACCTGGTGTCCAGCTACGTCACCAACCAACTCAGCGGCAGCGTCTACGACCGCATCGTCAGTATTCCTGACGGCGGCGCCAATGTGAGGTTCGGGGAGACTTATCTGCAGTGCCTGCCGGCGCATTTCATGCACTCGGTCGGTAACCTTCAATTCTACGATCCGGTCTCAAAAATCCTGTTCTCAGGTGACCTCGGCGCGTCCATGGGCGGAGAAGACGACCACCAGCCGGTGAAAGATTTCGACAAACACATCCCGAACATGATCGGCTTCCACCGCCGTTACATTGCTTCCAAGAAAGTCTGTCGTCTTTGGGCCAACATGGTTCGAGACATGGACGTGTCGATGATCGTGCCCCAGCATGGCAAGCGCTTTGAAGGCCCGGTTATGATTGATCGCTTCCTTAACTGGGTCAGCGATATGGATTGTGGCATTGATCTGGTATCCCAGGACAACTATCGCCAGCCGGTGGACTACGTGTAACAACCCGGTGCCGCAGGGACGCGGAACCACCTCCTGGCAAAAGCTGCGAAATCAGGCCTGTTGCAATCCGCTCAGGTTCAGTAAAATCCGCCTTTTCACTGAACCCTAGAGGCAGCGAATATGGGCAGAGCCTACCAAAACCGCAAAGAATCCATGGCCAAAACGGCCGCCGCGAAAACCAAGGTTTACAGCAAGTACGGCCGCGAGATCTACATGGCCGCCAAGGCTGGTGGCATCGACCCGCAAGCCAACCTTTCCCTGCGCGGGCTGATCGAGCGGGCCAAGAAAGACCAGGTGCCCACCCACGTTATTGAAAAAGCCATCGACAAAGCCAAGGGTGGTGCAGGCGAAGACTATGCGCCGGCCCGCTACGAAGGCTACGGCCCGGGCAACTGCATGGTCATCGTGGACTGCCTGACCGACAACCCGAACCGCACCTTTGGCGATGTTCGCCTGGCGTTCACCAAAACCAAGTGCAAGATCGGCACCCCGGGCGCCGTGGCCCACATGTTTGATCACTGCGCCATCTTTGCATTCGCCGGCCAGGATGAAGAAGCCGTACTGGAAGCCCTGATGGAAGCCGACGTGGACGTTACCGACATCGAAAGCGAAGACGGCAAAATCACGGTATTCACCCCGAACACCGAATACGCCAAAGCCAAACAGGCTCTGGAAGCCGCGTTTGAAGGCATTGAGTTCGATGTGGACGAGATCCAGTTCCTGCCAAAAACCACCACCGTGGTAGAAGGCGACGACATCCCGATGTTCGAGAAATTCCTCGACATGCTTAACGATCTGGACGACGTACAGAACGTATTCCACAACGCAGAACTGCCGCAGGAATAACCTCTGCTGGCAAAGTGTAGTCACAGCGGCGCGACAGGGCGGAGGTAGCAGGCGTGGAAAAGCCAAAGGTTATTATCCTGAAAACAGGCTCAACCTACCCGCAGATACGGGATCAGTTTGGTGATTTCGACGCCTGGTTCCTCCGCAACCTCAACGGTGATCTTGACGTTACCGTGCTGGATGCCGTGCAAACGCCACCCGCGTCTGCTCCCAGCGACTGGGCTGGCATCGTCATTACCGGCTCGCCGGCAATGGTCAGCGACAAAGCGCCCTGGAGCGAAGAAACCGCCCGCTGGATAAAACAGGCCGTCGAGGCCAAGGTTCCACTTCTCGGAGTCTGCTATGGCCACCAGTTGCTGGCCCATGCCATGGGTGGCAAGGCAGACTACCATCCGAAAGGCCGCGAGACCGGCACACACACCGTACGATTGCTCGACAGCGCCAGCTCAGACCCCCTGTTCAGTCAGTTGCCGGCAGAATTCCCCGCCCACCTGACCCACAAGCAATCCGCAATTGAGCTCCCTCCGGGCGCTGTACTGCTGGCCAATTCGGCCTTCGAGCCACACCAGGCGTTCAGGGTTGGCGAACATGCCTGGGGCGTGCAGTTTCATCCGGAATTCACCGATGCAATCATGAAAGCCTACCTCGAAGTCCAATACCCGGACATCGTTGCCGAAGGCCTGGACGCCCAGAGCCTGCTGCAGGGTGTTCGTCCTGCACCTGACGCCAATCACTTGCTGAAGCTTTTCGCTGAGTACCTGAACGCCCGCACAATGACCAAATAGTCATGGAACCCGCGCGGCTGTGTGAACGTTTTGTATGTTGAATGAGTACAGATCGCTATCTACTGTACTGGAATACAACTGAGAAAGGAGCCTCACATGAACGGTATCAGACAGCACTTAAGAAAGTTCTCACTGGCCATGGCCGTACTCCTCGCGTTTGCGACCACCTTCTCCATGTCCGCCAACGCAGGCATGGTGGGTACCGGCGAGCTGATCCAGCAGCAACAGGTGGATCTGGACAGGCAACAATTGCTGGAGATGCTTGACGACCGGGGCGTGAAGGCAAAACTCCAGGAACTCGGCGTGAATGAAGCCCAGGTTGAAGAGCGCATCCAGAATCTGACCCCGACGGAACTGGCCGAGTTTGAACAACAACTGGCCGAAGCACCAACCGGCGAAGGTGTTGTCGGTATCATTGTTCTGTTCCTGCTGGTGTTCATCATAACCGATATGCTCTGCGCGACGGATCTGTTCCCCTTCGTGAAATGCATTCGCTGATCCCCAATGCAGCAGATGAACAGCCGTCTTAAATTGACTATGGCCGTCGCTCTGACGGCCATAGTGCTTCTGGCCGGGTGTGCATCAACACCAGACTGGCCTGTCTCTGCCCGGGACAACACCAAACCGGTTTACCCGGAAAAGCTGCTGGAACAGGTGCCCTTCTATCCGCAGGAGAAGTACCAGTGCGGTCCCGCCTCTCTGGCCATGATGCTGAACGCACAGGGGCTGGCGACCAATCCGGACATTCTGAAAGAGCTGGTCTACCTGCCGGGCAAGGAAGGCTCCCTGCAAGTGGAAATGGTTGCCGGCGCACGGGCCCACGACATGCTGGTGTACCGTTTGGAACCGGAACCAGAGGCCATTCTGGCCGAGGTTGAGGCCGGAAATCCGGTCCTGGTTATGCAGAATCTTCGTCTGAGCTGGTGGCCGCAATGGCATTTTGCGGTGGTGGTGGGCTACGACAGCACGGAACAGGTCTTCATCCTGAACACGGATACACGGCGCCACTATGAAATGCCATACAAGGTGTTTTACAACACCTGGAGCAAGGCTGAGCGATGGGCTGCAGTCATTCTGCCCCCCGATCAAACACCCGCAAGTGCTGAAATGCTGCCCTACCTCCAGGCGGCCCACGATCTAGAGACAACAGGCCACACCCGGGCGGCCCAGCGAGCCTACCAAACTGCCATCACGAGATGGCCCGAGCAGCCCACACCGTTAATGGCAAACGCCAACCTGCAGTACCAGCTAGGTCATTTTCAGAATGCCGTGGGCAGTTTCCTGAGGGTGGTCGAGAAGTTCCCCGGGTTCTCCGAAGGCTGGAACAACCTCGCCATCGCACTCAACGATGCAGGCTGTCCGGCTAGAGCCAGACATGCCTCCGAGTGTGCGGCCAGGCTGGCACCGAAACGGTTTAAACCGCTACAGGATGAGGCCCGATCAAACGCGGCAGATGCCGCCGCCTGCCCCCAGATTCCTGCCTGCCCCTCAAACGCCCACTAACAGGCGGTCACAGGGATTTTCGCAGGAGCACAACGTCTTTCACGGGAATCTCCAGATCCCAGCCATAATGCTGGGCCAGCCAGCGGAATGTCTGCTCACGGTAGAACACCACATGGGTGGGATCGCGCCGATAGTGCCAGTTATCGAAACGGGCATCGTCGGTCTGGAAGCAAGTCATGATACCCAGGCAGCCTCCGGGCCGGAGCAGGCTGTCCAGCATGCGAAACACTTCGGCTGGATGATGCAGATGCTCCACAACCTCGGTACAGGTAATAACATCGTATTGCCGATCCAACGCGGCGGCGTCCGGGTAAAAGAACGGGTCATATAAAGTCATATGCAGTCCCGCTTCCTCAAGCATTCTGGCTAATGCCGGGCCAGGGCCACAGCCGAAGTCCAGCCCCTGCGCTCCGGGTTCAACATACCCCAGCAGAGGCTTGGCCAGCTTTGAAAGAAAACGCCGGTAGCCGGGATCGTCCGCATTGTTGTTGTGCAATTCATAGACGGCTCGCTCCCGGGAGCCGGACAGCCGACACTCGGAGGCCATCACCGTGGCTTCACACTGGCCACAACGGAAATACGTTTGCTGCCCCACTTCACGAAACGGCACCAGTTCAGCGTTTTCACACACCGGGCAGCGCGCTTCCTGCTGCGCGGACGATTGCGGTCTTTCGATCATGAACGTTTCAACCTGACAAAAGTTTCATTGTCATATCCGGCCATGCGGCGAATTTGTGACCGGATGCGTAAAAGCGCCCATCGTGCGCTGCCTATACTGGCGCCGAACAGAGAGGAGTCGGCTTGTACCTCTTGAATGATAACAACAGTTCAATTCAAGACTAAATGCCCGGGAACTGCCCCGGCTCAGAGACCGGAACATGGAAACGTCATCTGAACTCGCACTGGAAGTGCCGATCGTCTCGGCTCGCTATGCCCGCCGTTTTGTCCGTTTTATGGAACATCGCGGTGTAAAGCGGCATACCATTCTTGCCAATACCGGCATCACCGACGACATGCTGAATAACCCGGACGCCAGCTTGTCCATGCATCAGGTCATGGATTTGCTGCGCCAGGCGGATTGGCTGATGACCGACGAGCGCGCGGCGTTCGAATTTGGCCAGCAACTGGACCTGCCCAGTCACGGCCTGCTCGGGTTCGCCATGTTGGGCCAGGAAAATCCGCGACGCCTGGTGAGCATGATCGTGCAATACCTGCGCGTTGGCCTGCCACTGATGGACATGGAACTGGAATCGACCGGCTCTACATTCCGCATCCGGCTCATCGATACCTGGGGCGTAGAGGACTTGAGACCCTGCCTGACGAAGATCTATATGGGCAGCATTCACCGTATCTCCTGCCAGGTTTGCAGCCATTTCCACTTCCAGTTTGATTTTCCGTCGTCTGCCTCACTGGAAGACTGGCAGTTGCTGGCCCCCGGGTGCGAGTTCGAATTCGATGCACCGGTTGCTCAGGTAACCATGCCACTGAAAGGTTCACCAATTCCGAAAAGCGAGGCGAACCTGGAGTTCTTGGTAGCCCGTACCCGATGCCATCGAAAACCAGGCAATCTGGAAGCCGACGAGACCGCCATGCAGGTTCGCGAACTGATCATGAGCCAGCCCGGCCGTCCCTGCACCACCGAAAACATCGCCCGGCGCCTGGACATCAGCCCGCGCACCCTGCGCCAGCATCTTGCCAGCGCCGGCACCTCTTTCAGAGAACTGCGCAACGAAATTCGTGAAAGCTTCGCCACCCTTTATCTGAAAGACACCAACGTACCGTTGGAGTCGATCTCCGAGAAGCTGGGGTTCAGTGACCAGGCCGGTTTTACCAAAGCCTATCGGTCCTGGACGGGCAAAACCCCCGGCGACGTTCGGCGGCAAGCCCGCTCAAAAAAGTGAACACAGCTCACTTTTCGTTTTGACACCGTTCACGGTTTAGACAATCCCTTCGCCCCTCTCCGCTTTGAACAAAAACGGTGCCGCGACAAGCAATGACCCGCGGCACCCTCTCCCCGTCTAATAACGCTGCACTCATACGTGAACACGTATGGCAAAGGGATCTTTGCAAGTCCGATTGAGCAGTCCTTATCGGTGTTGTCTGCAACCCACTACAACAAATAACGACGTACAGAGGACGAACTCATGAAACTCAGGAACCTCAATACGAGTGTCCGCAAGCTCGGCCCCGCGATTGCCGCGGCGGCTTTGATGGCGGGAGGCGCAGGTAATGCCTCCGCCGAACAAGTGTCCACCGAGCTGGCATTTGAGTGCCCGTTTCCACTCATCGGTGATCAACCGATCCGTGCCACCATCAGTGCTGATATTCCTTCGGCAGCATCAGTGGGAGAAACGATACCGGCCTTCACCGTAGACGCGATCACCGTTGTCAACGACGATGCCCGCACCGGCCTGAAACTGGTTCAATCAGCCACTCTTGAAGGGGTTGCCACCAGCTTCAACAGCGTTACCACACCGGGCAGAACGGTAGAGCAGATCGTCACTCTTGATATACCACCGACACCGGTTCCGGAAACCTCCGGCGAATTCAATGTCCCGGCTACCGGCACTTCACCGGAATTCCTGGTTACCGCAGATGATGTCGGCGAACTGGAAATCAGGGTAGGCGCTCTGCGGCTGGACCTGATCGCGCGCACCGCCAACGGCGACATCGCACCCGCACCAATCGGCGAAATCACAACCGACTGTGTTCAGCTGCCGGATCAGAACAACCTGCTTCAGACAGTGACTGTAGGCGGAGACGTTGTTGAAACACCACGCATCAGTATTACCCCTGAAGACATCAGCTTTGGATCAGTACAGGCTGGCCTCAGTGCGCAGCAGAGTGTGACCATTACTAACACCGGCAACACCGGCCTTGGCCTCAGCAACATCTTCATTGATGGAACCGACGCCGATGTATTCACTGTCACCAATCAGTGCGGCTCCAGCCTGGCGCCCGAAGCTTCATGCGCTGTCGACGTAACCTTTGCTCCAAGCACCGAAGGTACTCGCAACGCTACTCTGACCATCGAATCTACCGATCCGGAGAACGAGTCTGTAAGCGTTCCGCTCTCTGGCAAGGGAACTCTGGCACCCACTCCGGAAATTTCGGTAACGCCGGAATCCGTTGATCTGGGTCGCGTTCTGTCAGGCACCAGCGCAACTGCACAGGTTACCGTAGACAACAACGGCAACGCTGCTCTGCAGATTGACAGCATCACCCTGACTGGCGCCAATGCGGCGGACTTCATTCAGACCAATGACTGTACAACGGTCGCCGCAGGTGAAAGCTGCACCGTTGATCTGAACTACACCGCCGGGGCACCGGGTGTAAGCAACGCAACGCTTGTCGTTCGCTCCAACGACCCGGAAACTGCGGAAACCTCTGTCAGCGTCACAGCCGAGTCTTACGAGGAACCGACCGGAGGTTCCGAGCTGGAGCTGCTGCTCGGTCTGCAGGGCTCTACTCTGATCAATGCAACCGGAGGCACCCTGCCGCTGAACGGTTCCATTGCCACACTGCTGGACATTGCCTCAGGCACCTTTGAAGCCGATCTGGAAGTACTGCCTACCTCTGGCAACTTCTCCATCAAACTGCTTTTCAGCAAGATCAATGCGGCAGCCAACGTGGAGTTTGAGCAGGCAGAGGTTACCACCGGCACACTTGTGAATGGCAAGTTGACCGCAAATTCCAAGCTGTATGTGAAAGTACCCAAGGTTGCCATCAAGCTTGGCTGGCTGCCAGTTCGCATCGGTGGCGGTTCCGAGTGCCAGACCCGTGAACCGATCAACATCGAACTCAAATCCGTTGAAGGCTCTAACTTCTCCCCGGCAACGGGCGGCGAGGTCAGCGGCGTCTACGAACTGGGCGCTCTGGAGAACTGCGGGCTGCTCACCAGCTTGCTCAACCAGTTCATGACTGGCCCGGGCAACACCATCAACCTTGAGCTCACTCCGCAATTCTGAGGAATTCCGGCATCGCCGGAAGCAGGTTCACGGCTGGCACTAGCTGGCCGTGAACCTTACACGCAGTAAAAACAAAATCAAAAAAAGGAACAATGCAATGAAAAGCCTGAAAAGAAATCTGCTAGCACTGGCTATCATCGGCGCGCCGTTTGCCGCGCAGGCAGAACTTAAACCAATCGACGATGCTCAGATGGGCAGCATCACCGGTCAGGCCGGTGTCACCATCGAGCTCGAAACCAAAGTAAACATTGGTGAATTCAGATATACCGATGAAGGCTCTCTCGCCATCAAGGACATCAGCATCGGCGGTGCTGGCGCCGGCTATGAGGATGAGATGTTCAAAGACATCGAGATTGGCAGAAGCCTGGCCTTCAAGGATTACACCGACCTGATCGACAATATCAAGATCGAGATCGACGTTGCCGCGGATGGCGACGCCATCATCAACGTACTGCCAATCACCGCAGCTCCTATCGATTTTGGCGTGACAACCGGTGAATGGAGCCTGCAGGGCAACACAGACTCCACGCTGCTGGCAAGCAACTTTTCAATGAGAGGTATCTTCAACAAGGTCGGCATCACCGTGGATACCGCGACCGACAAGCTGACCCTGGACACAAAGGTCGGTATTTCCGATCTGGATATCGATGTCGACTTCCTCGCGATCGGTATTCGTGACCTGCAGCTCACCAAGAATACCTATCTCGAAAAGGTTGCTGACAAAGCAACTGGCGGCAATGGCCCGACCATTCTGGATGCCGCCGCGGATATCGTTGTGGAGGTCTATAAAGACCAACGCTTCGGCAGCTCGGACGATTCCCTGGCGATTGATCTGCAACAGTTTGACGCAGACATGAAGATTGGCCAGGTTCTGGTGGGCGGAACCAGCATCGGTTCCCTGACACTGGACAACCTCTCAGTGCAGAACACCCGCATGAGAATCTACGGTCACCAGTAATGCACCGAGGGCCCGTTCCGGGCCCTCACTCTGCCAACCCGGCGGCGCGTTTCATTTCCAGATCCAGATCGCTCTCTGCCAAGGGCTCTGAACTGATCAATTCAATCCGCGATTGTTCTCCCGGCTCACAGGGCTGAACGGTCAACGCACCTTCCACCTGATTGATCACTCGCCAGCCATCCAGGGTATGCACAACGGCCTTGAACCGCACCAGGCGTTCGTCCATCGCCGTTGCCAGAAGAGACGCCTCCGAGAATTGAATTTCCGGGTGGATGCGCCAGCCCAGACTGTAATGCCCATGACCACGGTTGGTCATCCGCTGCCAGGGCTGGTCGTCCAGAGACGGTGCCGGGGGGCGAAGATCAAGCGCAGCCCGCTGTTGATGAGCATCCGGGCTGGATACCGGCTGACGCTCCATCTCACCGTCCAGCCACCCGGGCGCCAAATGTCCCTGGCTTGTCGTGTAAACGGCACGCTTCGTCAGGGGCAGCGTGGCAATCCAGTCCTCAAACGCCGAGAGTTGCTGTGCCGTGCACAGATCCGATTTGTTGGCGACCAGAATATCGGCAGCTTCGATCTGATCCCGGAACTGCACATTCTCAAGCACCTTCGGGTTCTCGAGCTTGCGTGGATCCACCAGAGTAATCACCGGCCCCAACGCCAGGACACCCTGATAATGCTCTCCGGTCAGGGTATCGAGAATCTGGGAAGGATGACCAAGGCCCGTGGGCTCAATCAGCAGACGATCCGGCTTGGCTCTGGCAATCAGCTGGTTCAGGCCGATCTGCATGGGCAGCCCCGCGACGCAGCACATGCAGCCACCCGGCACCTCGCGCACCACCGCCCCCTCGGTCTCCAGGATGGCACCGTCAATGCCCACCTCGCCGAACTCGTTCACCAGTACCGCCCAGGTTTCCCCTTCCGGCTTCTGGCGTAGCAGGTCCAGAATGGCAGTGGTTTTGCCAACGCCAAGAAACCCCAGAATCAGGTTGGTGGGAATCGGTCGGGAAATGCTGGACATAATTCGGGCCTCAAAAACGTTATACTATAACAACATTGACCAGACCGGGCTACGTCCCGACTAAGGAGGAGTTTATGCCAAGACTGTTCTTCGGGCTGGAAATTCCTGAGTCGATCAAGACCAGCGTCTTAACGGTAAAAACTGACATTAACGGTGCCCGCTGGCAAAGCGAAGCCCAGCTTCACCTAACCCTGGCGTTTCTGGGAGAGGTGGAGAGCGAACAGGTAACCCAGGCTCGGGATAACGCCAGAAAGGTGGCCCATACGCCTTTTGAGCTGGAAGCCGCCGGGCTGGGTTGCTTCGGCAAGGAGGAGAGCCCGAAAATCCTCTGGGCGGGGGTCTCTCACGAGGATGAACTGAGGGAACTGCAACGCACCCTTGCCCAAGGGCTCACCAACGACGGCTTCACTCTCCAGAATCCTTCATTCAAACCTCACATCACACTGAGCCGCTTTCGGGCTGGCGCAGGCTCGGTGGCCGGGCTGATCGAGCACTACCAGAGGACCCGGTTTGGCAGTTGGTCGGTTCAGGACTTTGCGCTGTTTGAAAGTACTCCAGGCCAGAGCGGCTCTGTCTATACCGTGCTGGAACGCTATCCGTTAAACGCCTGAAGCTTCAGGATTGCTCAAGCCGGTTTGCCTCGTAGTCCTCAATCAAGGCTCTGGCGAGAACCCAGTCCTCGTCAGCCACATGCACATTGGTAAAGCCGGCAGCGCCGATTTCGCCCAGTGCACCCTGCAGGTAATGCCCGCCAACGTGCGCCTCTATGTGATTGGCCCTCAGCAGGCCAGCTATGATGTGAGCTTCGGTAATATCCCGGGCCCGATAGGCTATTTGCAAAACGGCGTACTCCTATATGCTTAACGCTGTTTCGACTATAGTCGTCCCAATGCCCTGTGTCTCGCGCCCCAAGGATTGTCCATGCTCTGGTTTCTGCTCGCTGTCGTTACTCTTGTTGTCCTGATCACATTGCTGATCTTCCGGGTAAAGGATCTTTCCGAGTACGACGGCCAGGACTGGGTTATGAAGGAGGTTGCTCCAAACCCGGCTCATGATGAGGTCATAGAACGCATCAAGGACATGGGGCGCGCCTCCCGCGGCCTGAAAGGCAAAGCCCGGCTGATCGCCCTCCGCAATCACCTGGACAGCCTGGGTGAAGGCGTGGATATCGAATCGGACATCCGGCATCAGGATCATCCGCGTGGCGAATGGATACTGTCGCCCGGGGCAGATCCCCGCCGACGTGTGCTCTATATTCACGGCGGTGCCTGGGCTGCTGGCAGCCCTCGCAGTCACCGGGCGATTACCGACCGTTTTTCCCGGATTGCCAATGCTGCCGTTTTTGCGGTTGATTACCGGCTCATGCCCGAACACCGGTTCATGGATGGCATTCGGGACTGCCGCCAGGCCTATGCATGGTTGCTGAATCATGGCCCGGACGGCGAAGCGCCTGTCGACTTCATGGTGGTTGCCGGAGATTCAGCGGGCGGCAGCCATACCCTGTCTCTGCTGGCGTGGATTCGCGACAATGGCCTGCGGCAGGCCGATGCCGCCGTTGCCCTGTCACCCTCCACGGATCTCACTCTTACGGCGCCGAGCAATCGAGAGAATATCCGCACGGACCCACTGCTGGGCCCGGTGTTTGGTGGTTTGTCCAAAATCCCGCTGCCCGTGTTGTGGTGGGGCACACTTGCCGCGTTCAGAATCTCTCCTACCAATCCGGCTGCATCACCTCTGCGGGGTGAGCTTAACAAGCTGCCACCCGTGCTTATCCACGCAAGCACCACAGAAATGCTTCTGGACAACGCCACGCGTTACGCTGCCAAGGCAAAAGCCCAGGGTTCACCGGTGGAGCTTCACACCTGGCAGAACATGGTGCATGTATGGCACATCTTCACGCCACTTCTGCCCGAGGCAGACGAGGCGTTTGAAGACATCGCGGTGTTTCTTCAGAAAGTGGAACAGCAATAGCAGCTGGTGCCGGCGCTACTCAGCCGGCTTTCGCCTGACGTACAGCACCTTATGGACTCGGGCAACGACCGTTCCTGCCTCGTCCACAACCTCGACATACCACTCCGGCAGGTACTTGTCGCCGTCAGCGGTGGCTTCGCGTATTTCCTCGAGACGCGCATCGGTCAGCTCGAAGCGGGCCTTTACCAGGCCCTTGCCGGGGCGGATAAAATCAATACTCGCGGACTTGTCCCACACGATGTAATCGTTGCCCAGTCGGCGCATCAGTAACAGCATATACATTGGGTCAACCATGCTGTAGAGAGATCCGCCGAAGTGCGTGCCCACGTAGTTGGTGTTGTACCAGTGCTGACGCATTTCCACCGTTGCAGAGCTGAAGTCATCAGCAATGTGAGTGACTTTAATACCTGCCCCCAGATAAGGGGCGAAAGTTGAGAGCACTCGGCGCATGGCGCCGGCACTGGCAAACCAGCGGCGAATCGTCGAATTCATGGCAACATCCAAACGGTTGAGAATCAGTTTCACGACTGTGTAGCTGGCTATCTTCTTACAGCCACACCGCGTTTTCAACGAAAATTCATACGACCGTTTGAATTTTTTAGACTGGAAACATCAAGGCTTCACATCGAACCACTGGGGATAGTTCAGCAGGCAGTACAGCGCGAGCATGTCGTATACCGCATGCCAGACCATCACCAAGGGCAGGCTGCCCCAGAACTGGTAGGCACCACCAAGAATCAGTCCAAGACCCGTTGCCACCAGAAAATAGGTAAACGACACATAGTGCACCAACCCGAACAACACAGAGGCCGCCAGTAAGGCTGTCCAGGGCCCGGTGTGCTGCATTAGCCAGCCCTGCACTGCACCACGGAACAAGAGCTCTTCCCCCACCCCGGCGAGCAGGCACAAGGTCAGCAATACCGGCCAGCGATAACTCGCCGCGAAACGGTAAAGGGCCTGCATTTGCGAACCAAGATCATCAGGGAACAGCCAGGAGAGCTGAGTCAGCAGCAATAGCACAAGGTAGGTGGTGCCAGCGCCCAGGATCCCATACAGCAGGATTTCCAGCAGATTCAGGCCGTTCAGCATTAACGGAATATCGAACAGCCAGATCGCGATCCAGCCTACCAAACCAATACCGCCCTGAAACAGCAGGGCGGCGGTGGTGGATAGTTTGACGCGACCTTGGGCCATAACTCAGTTTTCGAACAGGCCCTTGACCGGGAACAGGTCGTCGTAGGCGGGCGCCTGCTTCTGGGCCTTGGCCTGGAAGGATTTCATCATGTCCGTGGGGCGGAACATGCCGGACTGCCATGTGGCCATGTAGCGGAGGCTGTCTTCTACGCTGTGATCGCGGCTGAAGTTGATCATTTCTTTGCAGCCGGTCACCGCCAGCGGCGAATTGGCAGCGATCTGGGCGGCAATGGACATCACGCCCTCAAGCATCGCTTCCTGAGTCTCGTATACCGAGTTCACGAAACCCAGGCGATGGGCTTCTTCAGCACCGAATTTGCGGCCCGTATAAGCCAGCTCACGCACCACGCCCTCAGGCATCAGTTTAGGCAGCCGCTGCAGCGTGCCCACATCAGCTGTCATGCCCAGCTCGGTTTCCTTGATGGTGAAATAGGCATCGGAGGTGCAATACCGGCTGTCAGCAGCGCACACCAGGTCCAGAGCCCCACCAATACAGCCCCCGTGCACGGCAGCCAGCACGGGCAGACGTACTTTCTCCAGAGAGCTCAGAGTATCCTGCAGCTGCAGTACGACTCTTCGCAGGTTCTCCGCCATACGGCCAGGGTCACCACTCATGGGCACGGATTTCGGATCCGAGAACACGCCCAGATCCATGCCTGCGGAAAAGTGCTTTCCAGTCGAGGAGATCACAATCACCCGGGCATCGGTATTGGCTTCAATGTCCTGAACGCAGCGCGGCAGCTCCAGCCAGAATGCCTTGTTCATGGTATTCAGCGCCTCGGGGCGACTGAACTGAACGTGGGCGATGTGGTCTTTTACTTCAATATTGAAACTTTCGTAGTTGGCGAGTTCAGACATGATGGATCCCGTATCATCTGAGAGCATGGTTTCGTATTATTAGGGTGCACATTACCGCGAAACGAGGCACGATGGAATTCACTTTCCTTGGCACATCGGCCGGAACACCAACCCGGTCACGCAACGTCACCGGCCTGGCGCTTTGCCTCTCGGGGCCCAAACCCTGGTATCTGGTGGACTGCGGTGAAGGCACCCAGCACCAGCTGATGCGCACACGGTATTCGGTGATGCAGTTGCGCGCCATTTTCATCACCCACATCCATGGTGACCACATCTTCGGGCTACCGGGCTTGCTTACCAGCGCTTCCATGCTGGGTCGCACCGAGCCTCTGGACATCATCGCGCCGCCACAGGTACGCCGGTTTATCGATGCGGTCATCGAAAACAGTGACTCCAGCCTGAGTTATCCGTTGAACTTCATCAACTCGGAAGCTCCGGGTTTTTACTGGCAGGATGACCATTTGGGTGTTACCAACGTGGCGCTTTCACACCGGGTACCTTGCCGGGCCTACGTATTCACAGAGCGCAACCTGGAACGTCAGCTGCAAAAGGAGAAACTGGTTGCTGATGGCATAGAGCCTGGCCCTCAATGGGGTGACCTGCAGAAAGGCAAAGATGTTCTACTGGATGATGGGCGCCTGCTGCGTAGCGACGATTACACTCACATTCCCAGAACCGCGCGAAAAATCATTGTCGGCGGTGACAACGACACCCCGGAACTGCTGAAAAATGCCTGCCAAGGCACCCACGTCTTGATTCACGAGGCCACCTACACCCAGGATGTCGCAGACCGGGTTGGCCCCTGGCCACAGCACAGCTCGGCGCAGCAGGTGGCCCGGTTCGCACAGGCAACGAAGCTGCCCAATCTGGTACTCACCCACTTCAGCTCCCGCTACCAGTCCGCCCCGGGTGGCACACCGCACATCAATCAGCTTGCCGCCGAGGCGTTGCAGCATTACAAGGGCCACCTTTTCCTGGCCCGGGATTTTGACACCTACCGTCTGGAGAAAGACTTCCAGCTACACAAAGGTGATCACAGCTAATCAGTCGCTATTCTGGCCTGGCGGCAGTACCACCCATTCAGGGTCTTCAAATTCACCCAAAGGCCGAATCTCCACAAACGGAGCAGCGCTTTTAATGATCTCCGCGATCCTCGGGTCCTTCCGGGCATCCATGGCATCGCGGTCGGCCTTGCTGTCCCAGCTGGCGATAGCGATCAACTTGTTCGGCTCACCAATCTTTCGGTGTAGTTCGGTACCACGGGCACCGGGCGCCTGCTGAATCAGCTCACTGGCCCGGACCCAGGCATCGGCATACTCCTCGGCAGAGTGCCCGTCTTTCACCGTGACCTCGAAAATATACTTCATCGCATTCTCCTCACTCCTATGGATCTTCGTGGTTCGCCGAAGCTTGCGGTAGACTGGCCGGACATTCACAGGGAAGTCACCAATGTCCGCACCGCTTGTTTTTGCAGTTATCGCCATCGCCCTCATTGGTGGTTCGCTGTTCTATTTGTTTTTCTACCGCAACTGGCGACGCCGGCGCGAACTGCAACAACCGTTCCCTGCACTCTGGAGGCACCACCTTCAGGAAAATGTGCCGCTCTATAATCGGCTCTCCGACAGCCACAAAACCCGGCTGGAGAATCTGGTTCAGCTCTTTATCTCGGAGAAGGAATTCTACGAATGTGCCGGTTTTGAAATCGATGACCGGGTGCGAGTGACCATTGCCGGTCATGCTTGCCTTTTACTGCTTGAACGCGGGTTTTACGAATACGATGACGTTAAAAGCATCCTGGTCTATCCCGATATTTACCGGGTACAGGACACCGAGAGCGATGGCCTCGTGGTCAGCACCAGTGACGAAACCCGGGCCGGAGAGGCCTGGTCCCACGGCCGGGTAATTCTGGCCTGGAGCCAGTGTGAACAAGCCATCGCCAATCCTCATGGCCCGCACAATGTGATTCTCCATGAATTCGCCCATCAGCTGGACTACCTGGATGGCACCGCGGACGGCGCGCCACCACTGAGCGGCGATGAGGCGGCGCACTGGCAGAAAACCATGACCGAGGCCTGGGACCACCTGCAACACCGGCTGGAACACCACCACAAACCCTGGCTGGACCCGTACGGCGCCACCGAACCGGCCGAGTTTTTCGCGGTGCTAACCGAGGCCTTCTATCAACAACCGCAGCACTTGAAGCGTGAACAACCTGACGTTTACGCTGCCCTGTGCCGATTTTACCGGATCGAACCGGAGCACATGCGCGCCCACAAGCCTTGACGATCAGCCGCCAAGGCCGTCTCCCTTGACGCCAAGACGATCCAGATACAGATGCAGCTCTTCCTCGCTGATATTCACGTATTCCAGTACCCGGCCATAGAGCATCACGGTAGGTACATTGCGCCCGCCTAACTCCTTCTGGGTTTCGCTCAGGACGTAAAGTATCGTCCGTTCCGTTTTTGTGAGACCATCCCGCGCATCGGGGATCACCTCGTCTATTCCGCGTAAACTGCTCATATTTCTGAATCCGGTAAACTGCCCATGGAAATCAAAGTCAATTATCTCGACAACCTGAGGCTTGAGGCCAAGTTTGACGATTTTACCGTCATCTCAGACCAGCCCGTCCGCTACAAAGGCGATGGCTCGGCGCCCGGCCCCTTTGACTACTTCCTGGCCTCATCCGCCATGTGCGCAGCCTACTTTGTGAAGGTTTACTGCAATGCCCGGGATATCCCCACAGACAACATCCGGCTGTCGCAAAATAACATTGTAGACCCGGAAAACCGCTACAAGCAGATTTTCAAGATTCAGGTGGAACTGCCGGAAGACATTTCCGACAAGGACCGCCAGGGCATCATCCGCTCGATCGACCGCTGCACCGTGAAAAAAGTGGTGCAAACCGGCCCGGACTTCCAGATCGAAGTGGTGGAGAACCTGGACGAAGACGCCCAGGCCCTGCTCACCGCAGCCCCGAGGGGCGACGGCAACACCTATATTGAGGGCAAGGATCTGCCCCTGGAGCAGACCATTGCCAACATGACCGGCATCCTCTCGGATCTCGGCATGAAGATCGAGATTGCCTCCTGGCGCAATATTGTGCCCCACGTGTGGTCCCTGCACGTGCGCGACACCGCGGCCCACATGTGCTTCACCAACGGCAAGGGCTCTACTAAAGAAGCGGCCCTGTGCTCGGCCCTGGGCGAGTTTATCGAGCGGCTGAACTGCAACTTCTTCTACAACGACCAGTACTTCGGCCAGGACATCGCCAACAGCGAGTTCGTGCACTACCCGAACGAGAAATGGTTCCAGCCAGGCCCGGAAGGCGAGTTGCCGGACGGCATTCTGGATGACTACTGCCTGGAGATTTTCAACCCGGAGGGCGAACTGCTGGGCACCCACCTGTTCGATACCAACTCCGGCACGCCGGAGCGCGGTATCTGCAGCATTCCCTATGTGCGCCAGTCAGATGGAGAAACGGTTTACTTCCCCTCCAACCTGATCGAGAACCTGTACCTGAGCAATGGCATGAGCGCCGGTAATACCTTGCAGGAAGCGCAGGTGCAGTGCCTGTCCGAGATCTTCGAGCGGGCAGTGAAAAAAGAAATCATCGAAAACGAAATCGCCCTGCCGGATGTGCCGGACAGCGTGCTGGCCAAGTACCCGGGGATTGTCGAGGGCATCAAGGCCCTGGAAGAACAGGGTTTTCCGGTACTGGTGAAGGATGCCTCTCTGGGCGGTCAGTTCCCGGTGATGTGCGTCACCCTGATGAACCCGAAAACCGGCGGTGTGTTTGCTTCCTTCGGTGCTCATCCCAGCTTCCACGTTGCCCTGGAACGCAGTCTGACCGAGCTGCTGCAAGGTCGCAGCTTTGAAGGTCTGAACGATCTGCCGGCGCCCACCTTCAACTCCATGGCGGTGACCGAGCCCAATAACTACGTTGAACACTTTATCGATTCCAGCGGCGTGGTGTCCTGGCGGTTCTTCAGCGCCAAATCCGACTACGATTTTGTCGAGTGGGATTTCTCCGGCACCAACGAAGAAGAAGCCGCCACCCTGTTCGGCATCCTCGCGGACATGGGCAAGGAATGCTACATGGCGGTGTTCGAAGATCTCGGCGCTCCGGTCTGCCGAATCCTGGTGCCGGGCTATTCCGAGGTGTATCCGGTGGAAGACCTGGTGTGGGACAACACCAACATGGCCCTGGCATTCCGCGAAGACATCCTCAACCTGCACCGTTTGAGTGAAGACGAGCTGACCGACCTGGTGCAGCGCCTGGAAGAGGCCGAGCTGGATGTATACATGACCATCGTCACCCTCACCGGCATCGAATTCGATGAAAACACCGTGTGGGGCCAGCTCACCATTCTGGAACTGAAACTGCTGATCTACCTGGCCCTGGGCGAGCTTGAAGAGGCCCAGGAGCTGGTGGAGATGTTCCTGCAATTCAATGACAACACCGTTGAGCGCGGCCTGTTCTACCAGGCCATGAACGCAGCCCTGGAAGCCACGCTGAATGAAGAACTGGAGTTGGAAGACTACCTGTACAACTTCCGCCGGATGTTTGGTGACGAGGTAATGGATGCCGTCGTCGGCTCCATCAACGGCACGGTGCGTTTCTACGGCCTTGAAGAAACCGGCATGGACCTGCGCGGCCTGGACCGGCACCTGAAGATGATCGAGAGCTACAAAAAGCTGCACGCGGCCCGGGCCCGTCAAGCCGGCATCTCAGTCTAACCCGCTGCCGGTTGCTCGCCGGTATGCACTACCCTCTTGCCAATCACCCGGATAGCGCCCGGCCGGCACGTCGCCCGAAAGGGCGTTTTGCCGGCCACGTCGCCATCCACCGTTACCGTCTTGGCGCGGGTGGTTTCTACGTGGCACCACTTGCCCTTGATCTGGATGACGGTACTGGTTCGGCGCGGCGTCTTGCGGTTCAGGCGCACCATCAGAAATGCAAGTAACAGCTGCGGCAACGGGCGCGGTTTAACGGCAATGACATCCAGCAAGCCATCGTTCGCAGAGGCCTCCGGTATTTCATGGCCGCCACCGAAATAGGCCCCCGTGGCAACCGCAATCGATAGCCAGCGACCACCCAGATTAGAGCGATCAGTACGAATATGGGCGTGGAATCCCCGCTGGGCGCCCAGTTGTCGGAACAGTGTGGCAATGTAACTGAACTTTCCAAAAAGCTTTTTGGTGGGTGAACTGGCCTGGCGTGAAGGCAAAGTGCCCAGGCCAATGTGGGCCACGTTGAGATAGATGCGGTCATCAAACTCCGCCACATCAATCATCTCGGTGCTACCGTCCGCCACCAGACGGGCCACCTCTGCCGGTTCAGACGGAATACCCAGGTTGCGAGCAAAATCATTAGCGGTTCCCGAGGGAAGAACCGCGAGAGTCGCGCCGGTGCGCAGGCAAAGACCGGCCACACCGTTCACAGTGCCATCCCCACCCGCGGCCAACAGTACGTCGTTGCCAGTCACCAGGCGCAGCCACTGTTCAGCCTCATCCAGCCTGCACTCGGTTACGTTCTCGATGCCCTGCTCGCGCAGATAGGGCAACCAGAAATCCGCATTGCGGCCACCATCACCGGAACCGGGGCTATCCACCAGCCAATACGCCATACCATTCCCTCTGGAGAAAGAAACTGTCCCTATCATTTGATAGCATGGCTGATCGATTTCTTCATGCAGGAAGCATTACCGTATGGCAACGCGCATCACTCTCCATTACTGCACCGGCTGCAACTGGATGCTGAGATCCGCCTGGATGGCGCAGGAACTGCTGACCACCTTTGACGGCATGATTGACGAGCTCACCTTGAAACCCGGCTCCGGCGGCATCTTTGAAGTCTGGGTAAACGATACCCGGATCTGGTCACGCAAGGAGCAAGGGGGGTTCCCCGATATCAAGCAACTGAAGCAGCTGGTGCGGGATCAGATCGCCCCGGAGCACTCACTGGGGCACTCAGACAAGCCGGTGTAGTACATCTACGAGGGTGGCTACCCGCTCCCGCATCTTTTCGCTACCATACGCCACCCTCAAAACGCCCGCCCGCTGTGCCAGGCCCGCCTGCAGCTGCTGTTCGCCAGAGGTGATCCAGTTGATTTCTGCAGAGGCTTTCCCGTGTCCATCAATGCCTTATACACCGACTTGTCGGGCTATTACGACCTGATGTGTGCCGATATCGATTACCCGGCCCAGAGTCGCGGGGTTCAACGATTACATCAGCTATTTGGCAATGGCGGCAGGCGTCATCTGGATCTGGCCTGTGGTACCGGGCCGCACATCCGGCATTTCCTGAACCTCGGTTACCAGTGCGAAGGGCTGGATATTAATCAGCCCATGCTGGATGTAGCCGAGGAGCGTTGCCCGGAAGCCGTCTTCAGTGTTCGGGATATGTGCGAATTCCGGTTTGATAGTCCATTTGATCTGATTACCTGCTTCCTGTACTCCATTCATTACAGCGATGGTATCGAGAAGCTTCAGGGCTGTATCGAAAGCGCCCACCAGGCGTTATCAGCCAACGGATTGTTCTGTTTCAATGCCGTAGACAAGACCCGAATCAACAACAATCTGTATGTCTGTCACTCCGCCCGGCACGATGGCAGTGAGTTTACCTTTAGGTCTGGCTGGCATTACGTTGGCGGTGGTGAACGGCAGTCGCTCCGGCTGAGCATTGATCGCACCACCAACGGCATCAGTGAATCCTGGCAGGATGAGCACCCCATGGTAGCACTGAGCTTTCGGGAGCTGGCCGCCCTGTTGGAGCCCTGGTTTGACGTGACCATCTTCGAACACGACTACGAACGCATCGTGCCCTGGGATGGCGAATCCGGAAACGCAATCTTTGCCTGTGTAAAGCGTTGAGCGTTACCGGAGTTCACTGAGAGTAATAGAGGCTAGTGCTTCATGCCGGCATGGTCGTTCATCGCCGGGGCACCGTCCAGTGGACGCACCATCAGTTCGATATCCAGGTCTTCCGCGGCATCAAAATCCAGTCTTACCGGAATTTTCTCGCCCTCAACCAGGGGCTCGGGCAGCTTTTCCAGCATCAGGTGATAGCTGTGAGGTTTTAGCTCTACGGTTTCTCCGGCGGGTATCACCAGGCCGCCGTCTACCGGCTGCATGCGCATCACGCCCTCATGCATGGAGGTTTCGTGGATGGAAACATGGCCGGCTCTTGGCGTTTCTGCGCCCACCAGAGTGATAGCCTGATCACTGTGGTTGGTGATGGTCATATAACCCACGCCCATCGGGGTGCCAGGCGGTGTTGGACGGC
This sequence comes from Marinobacter sp. tcs-11, assembly GCF_002049515.1. NCBI lineage: Bacteria > Pseudomonadati > Pseudomonadota > Gammaproteobacteria > Pseudomonadales > Marinobacteraceae > Marinobacter > Marinobacter sp. tcs-11. The sequence continues at coordinate 22,017 of NZ_LLYU01000028.1, forward strand.
TCCAGGGGTGGTCGATTTGTATTGGACGGCTCTGGTGGTGGTTACCGTGTCCGTGATCAGCGGCAAATGCGGCCGGGGCGAACAGGGCTGCGCCCAATGCCAGAGCAATCAGGGGTTGTTTCATTCGGCGTTCCTTGTTTTCTGACAAATATCACTACTGTAGCGGCCGGCTCCGACCACTTCAAAGCCATCAGGAGCGACGAATGGTCGCAGGGATATTGTCCGTGTTTGCCGTGTCAGTGAGCACCTGACGAACGTCTGCCATAGGCACCGGCCGGCTGAAATAGTAACCCTGGAAGCGCAGGCAGCCCATTTTGATCAAGGCCTGGGCCTGAGCCTGCTCTTCTACACCCTCAGCGATCAGACTCATGTTGTGGCTGCGGGCAATGGCGACGATGCTGCGCACCATATTGGCGGCTTTTTCATCTTCAACAATACCGTCCACAAAGCTTTTGTCGATTTTAAGCTCATCCAGAGGTAACTGGCGCAGCAGGCTGAGGGAAGAATAGCCGGTTCCGAAATCATCCATGGCCAGGCGTATACCGTGGCTTCTCAGGTCGCAGATAGTTTGCAGCACCTGATCGAAATTGCCCATGAACAGCGTTTCGGTAATCTCCAGAACCAGAGAGGACGGCGAGACATCGTGGGTTTTCAAGGCGTTCAATACTGTATCCACGAAGCCTGGCTGGCAGAACTGAATCACCGAGATGTTGATGGCCAGATCCAGCGGCTGTTTCACCTTGTCTATCAATTGCCGGAATTCCCTCAGGCTGGTGTCCAGCACGAAGTTACCCAGAGGAATCATCAGGCCGCTTTTCTCGGCCACATCCACGAATTCTGCCGGCGAAACGAATCCCAACTCTTCATCCTGCCAGCGCACCAAAGCCTCCAGACCAATGGTTTCGCCTGCATCGTTCACCTGCGGTTGGTACACCATATAGAGAGCATGAGAGGCCAGGCCATAGCGCAGCCTCTGTTCCACGTTCAGCCGCCGTAGATAAGCGGTTTCCATTTCTGCCTTGTAGACGCAGACGGCATTCCGGCTTTGTTTGGCCTCATACAACGCCAGGTGGGCACTACGAATCAGCTTGCTGAGGGAGTCTCCGTCTTCGGGGTACCGGGCCACCCCGACACTCGCGCCCACCTGCAGACGAAGCCGGCCCACTTCGAAGATTTGGGCCAGATCTTCTACCAGTGCCCGGCAGGCATCGGTCAACGAGGGGATGTTGGTATTGGGGGTAACGATGGCGAATTCATCGCTCCCGAGCCTCGCCAGATCGTCGTGTCGTTCCGCCAACCGCTCAAGTCTTCGCCCAAATTCCACCAGGGTGTGATCCCCGTACTCCAGCCCAAAGCGGTCATTGATGCCACTGAAGTTATCAATGTTGATCACCACCAGACTGAACGGCCTCGCCTGAGAAAGCCTGCCTTCCAATCGATCCAGGAGCCCGGCGCGGTTTAACAGGCCGGTGAGATCGTCATGTCGAGCCCGGTACAGCAACTCTTCCCGACGCTCTCCCTCGGCACGATCAATAACCCGGAACAACAGGTAGAGCAACCAGGCACCCAGTACAAAGCCAATCACGTAGGGTACGAGGGTACCCATAAAATCGCGGTAAAGAGGGGCAAAACGCGTCTCGGACACTGTCCAGATCTGATACCGAGCGTCGAAGGTGGCGGCTGTCAGATAATCTCGCTGGTCGCGGGTCATATGAAAAGAAACCGCCTCCGGACTGGCCATGATATCGGCCATGGTCTTTCCGGTTCCCTCCTCGAAATCACGCCGCTGTGCGCTCAAACGCTCCTCGTTGACCTGCGAGGCAGAATATCGCTCAGGCGTTGCGCCCTCTCGCGACATAAACTGGACGTATTTGTCTGCCTCCCGAAACAGGATGACACTGTCCTCGGGACCATCGTGCAGATCCTGCCCAAGAACTGAACCTTCGGCACCGATCTTCAGTCCGGCCGTCATTACTGCAACCACAGAACCATCGTCCGCTCGCAAGGCCTTTCGTATCGGGATCAACCAGGCACCGAGCGCATCCATATAATAAGTACGCCCTACCACCATCACATCCGACTCAAGGGCTTGCCTGAAACCTTCTGCGGTACTGGGGTTCTCCAGGAGATTGGGCAGGCGGCTGGTGTCCATATTGGTGCTGATACGAACCAGCGTGCCGTCCGGGCGAGCCAGGCCAAAACCTACGAGGGCCGGGTTAACCGAAAGGATATTGTCCAATAAAGGCATTTCCCTCCGCTCTTCCAGCGGTTCGCCACTGTCGAGGAGTTCGCGCCCCACGACATCAAGCACCAGCTCCTGAGTCCGGAACAGACTGTGAACGGATTGGGATATGAGCTCAGCTCTGGACAATTGATGCGCAGTTTCATCAGACAGGGTCTCCCGCCAGCGCTGCTGGAGAGACACCCCTAAAAGCGCAACGCCGACGATTACGATCAGAAAATACAGCGTCCAGATATTGCTTTTCAGAGCCGCCAAGTAGTCAGTCCATTTGTCCCGGTGAATGGGTTAATTTCGCTAACCATGATTATAGGATGACGTTGCAAATACGCACCCTGTTTTGACACAACCTTACCAAAAAAGATGATGCCAAAAGGAACTTTGCCGTCGTTATCCAGACAATCTGTTCATCTGGCGTTCATGCCGGATAGGGTTTACTGAGGCTAGAATCAAAATCAAAGCCAACGGCAACCAGGCGGAAAAGGAGCCAGACAATGAATGTAATGTCAGTGCTGAACCAGATCATGAACCAGGCCCAGGGCGGTCAGTCCCGCCAGGGCAGCCAGGGTGGAATGGACGTAAACCAGATGATGGGCAACCTTGGCAGCCAACTGTCCGGAGGTAAAGGCGGCAGTGGCATTGATGTAAAAAGCCTGTTGGGTGGCGGAGCACTGGGATTGATGCTGGGCTCCAAGCGTGGCCGCAAAATGGGCGGCAAGGCACTGAAGTATGGCGCCCTGGCCGGTGTCGGCGTACTGGCATGGAAAGCCTATCAAAACTACCAGAGCACCAATCAGGGCCAGGCACAGCCCGCCCCGGTGCAACAGGGCCAGCCCCTTGAGCAGTTGCAGGGAGCTGACCAGGAGCGTCGTGGACTGGAAATTCTCCAGGCCATGATTATGGCCGCCCGCGCCGATGGCCATATCGATGCCAATGAAAGACAACTACTGACTCAGGAGATCGAGCGGCTGGGCCCGGACGACGAACTCCAGGCCTGGATCCAGCAACAGTTCGATGCGCCACTGGATGCCAGCGCTTTGGCACGCAACGCCGATTCGCCCCAGGCAGCCCGGGAAATCTACGTCGTCAGCGCCGTGATGATTGACGAACAGAACCCGATGGAGCGTGCCTGGCTCGAACAACTGGCCGGTGCCCTGAAGATAGAACCCAATCTGGCCAGGGAGCTTGAACAACAAGTGCTGGCTGCCAGTTAATCAATCACAGCAGACGGCACCGGACTCCCCGGTGCCGAATCCAAGTCAGGCCTTCTTCACAAACTCCGACTTGAGCTTCATGGCCCCCACACCATCAATCTTGCAATCAATGTCGTGATCGCCATCCACCAGGCGGATGTTCTTGACCTTGGTTCCCACCTTCACCACCAGGCTGGAACCCTTCACCTTCAAATCCTTGATTACGGTGACGGTATCGCCATCCTGCAGCTCATTGCCATTGGCATCACGGACTACCTTGCCTGCTTCAGCCGCTGCCTGCTCGGCCTCCGTCCATTCATGGCCGCATTCCGGGCACACCAGCTGAACGCCATCTTCGTAGGTATATTCAGAATTACACTGCGGGCAAGGAGGCAACTGAGACATTATCATTTCCTGTTAATTGAATGAGCACAGGATTATACCACTATCGCCCCGGCACCACCCTCGCCTCAACAATTCCATGCTCTGCCAGAAACGCTTTCCACGCCCGGGCTTGCTCACGCCCCGTGTCGTTCAGGTTCCTCTGGGTACCACAATCTCCAAGAACAAACCCGGCTGGATCGCCGGTGCCTGGAGCCAGGGCATGACGCAGCATCAAAACGGCTCGCCCCTCTTTGAGGGCAGTCCATGCGGAACTGTCAGACGCAGACAATGGTGACGCAGCCAAGGTTGTCGCTATCACCAGCAAAAAAGCCAGGATTTGCATGATTCATCTCCAGGTATCTCTTGCGCCTCAACAAGCGATTATTACCGCGGCCAGACGGCGTGTTCAGGGATGGCTTCCAAAAAATTTCGGAGGCCATGGATGGCCGGAGAGAAGCGCTCAGGGATGAGCTAGTAGCGGTTTTTTGGAAGCCATCCCTGAACATGCCATGCACCATCGCCCCGACATCTCCCCAGCCAACCTCCAACGGCCTATTAGCCAATACGCGGAACCAAACTAACAGGCTCACCCCATGAAAGGTTAAACTGACCAACAGCCAAACCAACGAAGGAAAACCGAAATGCCAATCTGGGTCGACGCCGATGCCTGCCCCGTTCCCATCCGGGAAATTCTCTGCCGTGCCGCCACGCGCTGGCAAATCCAGACCACCTTCATCGCCAACCACGCCATCAGTCTGCCACCAAGCCCTCACATCAGCCGCCGACAAGTCCCCCATGGCTTCGACGTTGCAGACAACGAAATCATGGACCAGATGAGCAAAGGCGATCTGGTTATTACCCAGGACATTCCCCTGGCCGCCGAAGCCATCGAGAAAGGCGCAGACGTATTCAACCTCCGTGGGCAGGCCTTCACCAAAGAAAACATCCGCCAGCGCCTTGCCATGCGCAACTTCATGGAAGAAATGCGTAGCGCCGGCCAGGTAACCGGCGGGCCGGCCCCGTTCAGCCAGGGAGATCGAAAAGAGTTTGCCGACCAGCTGGATCGGTGGCTGCAAAGAAACGCACGCAAGTGAAAATGATTCTGTTTTAATAAATGAAAGAATCCGCTACCCTTCCCGCCTCTGATAACCAGACAGCAGAAGGAAGCGGAACATGACCACACGCGCCCAGCACACCAGCAGCTTTGCCGCTCTCGGCCGCCTGCTTCGATACGCGCGTGGTTACCGGCGCCAGATCATCGCCGCCACCACCTGCTCCATCATCAACAAGCTCTTCGACATTGCTCCGGAAATACTGATCGGCGTCGCCATTGATGTGGTGGTGAATCAGGAGGAAAGCTTTGTCGCCGGCCTGGGCTTTGAAACCGCGCAGGAGCAAATCACCATCCTGGCGGTGCTCACCTTCTTCATCTGGGCGGGCGAGTCGCTGTTTGAGTACCTGTTCCAGATTCTCTGGCGTAACCTGGCCCAGCGACTACAGTCCGATCTCCGGCAAGACGCTTATGAACACGCCCAGCGTCTGGACATGAGTTTCTTTGAGGCGAACAGCTCCGGGCAACTGGTCGCCACCATGAACGACGATGTAAACCAGCTGGAGCGTTTCCTGGATGGCGGCGCCAATGCCATGATCCAGGTAGCGGTTACCGTAGTAGCTGTGGGTGCCGTGTTCTTTGTGCTGTCGCCACTGATTGCCCTGCTGGCGTTCACACCGATTCCCCTGATTATCTGGGGCGCCTTCTATTTCCAGCGCAAAGCCGGTCCGCTGTACGCAGACGTAAGGGAGAAAGTAGGCGACCTCTCCAGCCGCCTGGCCAACAATCTGGGTGGCATCGCCACGATCAAGAGCTTCACCGCCGAACAGCGGGAAGCCAAACGCCTGAAGGACGCGAGCGAAGCCTATGTTGATGCGAACCGCCGCGCCATTCGTATCAGCTCCGCATTCATTCCGGTCATTCGAATGGCCATTCTGGCAGGCTTCCTGGCCACCTTTACCGTTGGCGGCATGATGGCGCTGGAGGGCAGCCTGAACGTCGGCGCATACGGGGTTCTGGTGTTCCTCACCCAGCGCCTGCTCTGGCCCCTGACCGGCCTGGCGGAAGTGATCGATCTGTTTGAACGGGCCATGGCCAGCACCCGGCGGATACTCGATCTGCTCTCCGAACCGGTAAACGTTCGGGATGAAGCCGGCAAGACACTCGAACAGCCAGTACGTGGAAAGGTCTCATTCAACCAGGTGAGCTTCCGATACGCCGGCAGCGGCGCAGGCATACAGGACATTACCCTGAACGTTCCTGCAGGCAATACCCTGGCATTGGTAGGCGCCACCGGCTCCGGCAAGTCCACGTTGATCAAGCTGTTGTTGCGGTTCTACGACCCCTCCCATGGCGACATCCGGATTGACGGCCAACCGATCCGGGAGGTGAGCCTGAAATCCCTGCGCGATGCCATTGGCCTGGTCAGCCAGGATGTTTACCTGTTTGAGGGCAGCATCCGCGACAACCTTGCCTATGGCAAACCCGATGCCAGCGAAGAAGAGATCATTGATGCCGCCCGTACTGCCGAGGCCTGGTCCTTTATTGAGGCGCTACCGGAAGGCCTGGACACACCAGTAGGTGAACGAGGCATTCGCCTGTCCGGCGGCCAGCGTCAAAGGCTGTCCCTGGCCCGGGCGCTGCTGAAGAATCCACCCATCCTGGTGCTGGACGAAGCAACCAGTGCCGTGGATAACGAAACCGAAGCCGCCATCCAGCGCTCGCTCAGGCGCATCGGCCATAATCGCACGGTGATCATGATTGCCCACCGGCTTTCCACCATTGTAGATGCCGATACCATCGCCGTGGTTGAGAATGGCCGGATTGTCGAGGAAGGCGACCACAACAGCCTGATCCACAATAACGGCGCCTACGCCGCACAATGGCGCGTGCAAACAGGTCAGGCGTAAGAAGGTAATGCTGCTTACCACTTATTATTGATAGGTATTCGCATTTAGATTATCCTGCCACCCACATAAACAGGGGAATCTGAATGTCCGCGTTTTTCGAAGTCCGCGACCTCGCTGTCCACATTGGCAGCACGGCTATCCTTCATAACATTAGCCTGGCCTTTAACGAAGGCCAGGTAACCGCCCTGCTTGGCCACAACGGCTCGGGCAAATCCACATTGCTGAAAACACTGGCCAGACAGATTCCGGCCTGTGCCGGTGAGGTCAGGCTTGAGGGTAAAACCGCGAAAAGCCTCGGCGCCCGCGCCTTTGCCCGGATTGTCGGCTACCTGCCCCAGCACCCGCCCGGCACCGATGGCCTGACGGTCCGGGAACTGATCGCGCTGGGCCGCTACCCCTGGCGAGGCCCGCTTGGCCGCTACAGCGATGCGGATTACGCGCTGATTGATCAGGCGATTGCCGACACAGACCTTAAACCTTTTGAACACCGCGCTGTCGATACCCTTTCCGGTGGTGAACGCCAACGGGCCTGGATTGCCATGTTGCTGGCCCAGCAAACCCGCTGCCTGCTGCTGGATGAACCCATCTCCGCCCTGGATGTGAAGCACCAGGTGGAAACGCTGCGTCTGGTGCAGCGCCTTGCCAGCCAGCGAGAACTGACCGTGATTGTGGTACTGCACGATGTCGATCTGGCCTCCCGCTTCTGCGACCGGTTGGTAGCCCTGAAAGCGGGCCAGGTGGTGGCCGATGGCACGCCGGCGGAGATCATGGACAGCCAGATTCTGGAGTCCATCTACAGCGTCCCCATGGGCGTGATGGAGCGGGCACCGGGGCAATGGGTTTCCTATGTCCATTAACCCAAAAGCTATCATGCTTGGCGCTCTGCTCCCGTTATTGCCAATTGCAGGAACGGCCCAGACCTGGCAACACGAAGGCGGCACGCTAACCCTCGACGCCCCCCCTGAACGCATTGTCGCGCTGAACTGGGCCGCCACCGAATCCCTGCTATTGCTGGGCATCTCCCCCGTTGGCGTGGCCGATAAGGCCGGCTACGCCACCTGGGTTCAGGAGCCGGAACTGCCTGAGGGTGTTGCCAATGTCGGCACACGGGTCGCTCCCAGCCTCGAGGCGATTGCAGAGCTGAAACCCGATCTGATCGTCACCAGCACCGAAATGGCTCCGGCGGCCGAACTGTTGGAACGAATTGCGCCCACCTACGTCATCAGCGTGTACAAAAAAGGCGCTCGACCGTACGACAAGGCCCGGGAAATGCTGACAACCCTGGGCGAAATCACCGGCCGAAAAGATCGCGCCGAGGCGGTAATGGCGGATATCGAACAAACCCTGAACCAACAGCGGAAACGGCTGGAGCAAGCCGGCATCACCGACAAGCCGGTAGCCCTGGTGAACTTTCTGGATGACCGCCATGTACGCATCTATGCCCCCAACGGCCTGTTCCAGACTGCCCTGAAAAGCCTTGGGCTAACCAATGCCTGGCAACAGCCGGGCAACTATTGGGGATTTTCAGCCATAGGCCTCGAGTCTGTGGCGGATGCCAGGAACAGCCGCATCGTGGTGATAGACCCCCTGGTGCCGGGGCTAGCCGACAGTCTGGCCAACAGCCCGTTCTGGACCTACCTGCCACCAGTGCGAGACGAGGAGATCTACCGGATTCCTGCTGCCTGGCCTTTCGGTGGCGTATACCCGGTGAAACGCCTGGCCGTTGCCCTGACCAACGCTCTGGTGGAAGGGGGCAGCGACAATGTCCGTTGAGTCTACCCTGCGCGTTTCCAATCGCCCAGAAATTCCCGCCAGGCTGCCCGTTGCAGTCGCTCTACTCTGGCTGGCCGCACTGGCCACCAGCGCCTTGCCCTGGCTCGATCAGCTACAGCTTCCACAACTTATATCGGCGTTCTGGACGTTTGATGGCAATAACTACGCCTCCGTTTTGGCCCACTTCAGCTGGGCACCGAGGGTCTCCATCGCGATACTGATTGGTTGCGCGCTGGGGCTGGCCGGAGCCGTTACCCAGCAGGTGCTGGGTAACCCACTGGCTTCACCCACCACTCTGGGCGTGGAGGCCGGGGGCCAGTTTGGCATCACCCTTGCTACCTTATTCGCTCCGGGCTTGCTCGCCTTCAGCCCCGACCTGGCCGCCGTGGCCGGCGGCTTGCTCGCCATCGGTCTGGTCATCCTGCTGACCTGGCGGCTCGGCTTCTCGCCGGTCACCGTGATTCTGGCCGGGCTGGTTGTCACCTTCTTTCTGGGCGCCATCAATATGGCATTCCTGCTGCTGAAAGGTGAATGGCTCGGCAATCTGTTTATCTGGGGTGCAGGATCCCTGGTGCAAAACAACTGGGCGCCCTTCTTTGATCTGCTCCCCCGGGTACTGGTTATTGCGGCTTTGATGGTGGCCCTGATGCGTCCGTTACAGCTGCTTCAGCTCGGCCAGGCATCGGCAAACTCACTGGGGGCGAAGGTGTCCCTGCTTCGTGCTGTTGCACTGTTTCTGGTGGTGATCATGAGCTCACTGGTGGTCAGCCGGGTGGGCGTGGTCGCCTTTGTGGGGCTGGCTGCACCAGTACTGGCGAGGCTTCTGGGGGCCAGAAGCCTAACTGAACGACTGCTATGGAGCACCCTGGCAGGTGGCGGCCTGCTGTTGCTGGCCGACACCCTCGCCCACTGGGCCACCACCTGGGATGGCGGGTCTCTTATACCCACCGGTACGACCACCGCACTCATTGGCGGGCCAATCATTCTTCTGGCCCTGCAAGGCTTCCGCAACACCCATCATATGCCCGGTCAGGACAGCAGCCCCGCGGGGTTTCTGCCCCGCCGGCGACATCCCGCAATGGTCGCCGCAGCCCTGTGCTCGTTACTGGCCCTGACCATCATTCTCTCCATGGGCTGGTCTCCGGGCCTTGAAGGCTGGAACTGGACGCCCGTAGCACAGTGGACAGACGCGTGGGTATGGCGGGGCCCGAGATTGATGGCCGCCATCCTGGCCGGAATGGCGCTGGGTATGGCCGGCACCCTGATTCAGCGGATGACCGGCAACCCCATGGGCAGCCCGGAACTGCTGGGCATCAGCGGCGGAGCAGCGTTAGTGATGGTAGTTCTGGTTCTGACCGGGCTGGAGATTGGCCGGCTTGGCCAACTGGCCGCCGCCACGGTGGGTGCCGCCGGCGCCCTGGGGCTGTTACTGCTGCTGGCCCGCAAGCACCACTTCGCAGGCAATCAACTGTTGCTTGGCGGCCTGGCGCTGTACGTATTCATGGATGCCGGCCTGAGGCTGGTAATGGCCTCTGGCGGCACCGTTGCCTCTCGCCTGCTGAACTGGATGTACGGTTCAACCTGGCTGATCTCGGAATCTGAAGCCTTCGGTTTACTGGCACTGGTGGTCAGCCTCGGTGCTTTGCTGTTGCTTGCCCTGCGACCGCTTACGCTGTTGCCGCTGGGTGAAACATCGGCTTCGTCCCTCGGCCTGAGGGTACCGCGGGCACGGCTTCTGCTATTGGTGCTGGCTGCCGTGCTTACAGCAGCGTCGACTGTGGTCATCGGTCCATTAAGCTTCGTCGGGTTGATCGCCCCGCACCTCGCCCGGGTACTGGGACAGCAGACCGTGGGCCGGCAAATGCTGGTCGCGGCCCTGGCCGGCGGACTACTGCTCTCCTTGGCAGACTATCTGGCCCGGGTTCTGGTGTATCCCAATCAGCTACCCGCCGGGCTGCTGGCAGCCCTGGTCGGCGGTTTGTACTTCCTTTGGGGGTTGAGCCGTCATGGTCGCGCTTGAGACAGGAACGCAGTGGCTGGCGGATTATCACAATCTGTTGGCCCGCCACAGCCTTGATGGTAATGCGCTACTGAGCAACGCATTGACACCCGCCAACCGCGAACAATCCGCGTTGTTTTCCCTTGCCCAGCTACTGGCAAATCCAGACCTTCTGCAACTACAGATCCGCGAGGATTATCCGGATGCCGATCATCCGAGGCTCCGCAAGGCGCGGCTTTCTGTCCTGCATCAGAGCCTGGCACTTCAGATTATCGGACCATTGGTGATCCGGCTGTTCAGGGATGGCAGCAGTGCTGCACTCGATCCCCGGCGGGTTTTCCTGTGCCCGACAACATCAACACCAGCGGACCCGTCTCGCTGGCAATATGCGGCCAGTGAACAGGAGATCCTGGAGCCTGAGGCGTTCATAAGAATTCTCAGTGAACAGATGCAAGACTGGTACGGTGTGTTCCGGCAGCATTTCGGGGTTAGTCCAGGGGCCTACTGGAGCAGTGTCGGGCTGGCGTTGGGTGCGCCCTATTCGGTGGTGTGGAACCGGGTTAATCCGGCAGAGTTGTGTAAACAGGCCGGTAGCTGGCTGGCGCAGTTCAAATGCGAGGCCAACCGATACATTGACTGGATTCCGGCAGAATTCAGCCAACAGTGGTGTGCCATCCCTCAGCGCAAAGGGTGCTGCCTCAAATATTTATTGCCCGGAGGTGGCTATTGCGGGACGTGTGGGATCTATCGGAAAGAGCGAATCAGCTAGCTCCAACCATCGAAGCCAGTATCACTCCCAACGCAATCAATCCTATGACGGCACCTGAACCTGCCGCCAACTTCAATCCATCCAGTATTTCCTGTTCCGGATTCATGCTCGCTCTCCTTGAGGCTTGAACGACAAAATCCGGGGCAGCCAGCGCAGCGCCGACTACCCCACCCTGTGATTAATACACCCAGGAAACGGTCAGGCTGGCATTGGCCGGCTCACCGTAGAAACCTTGGGCCCACTGCAAACTTTCGAGATATTTCTCATCGGTGACGTTGTTCACGTTCAAGGTCGCATTCCAGTGTCGGGCAAAGTCATAGCTGGCCATCAGATCCAGCACGGCGTAACTATCCTGCCTGGTAACGATGGTCTCACCTGCATTTGGCCCTGTGGTAGCAACGCCCTGCTCCTTTGTGATTTCAGACTGCCAGCGGATCTTGCCTCCCAGTTTCAGCCCCTCAAGACCCAACACTTGCCAGGTGCCTCGAAGTTGCGCCATATGCTCAGGTACAAACAACCTTGCTCCGCCACCATCCTTATCTTCAATATCCACGTAGGTGTAGCCAAAGAACACCTGAACACGGTCAGTCACATCCCCTACCACTTCAGCCTCGACACCTCGACTGGTCAAACCATCCACAGCGGTGTAGTAAGAATCGGCGCCGACCGGGAACGTGCCCGCCTCCTCTGCCACATTCTTCTGCTCCGTCTGGAATAGTGCCAGGGTGGTGTTTACCCGATCATCCTGAAACTCACTTTTCAGGCCCAGCTCATAGTTGACCCCGTCAATAGGATCCAGTCGATCACGATTGATGTCCACCTCAGTCTGGGGAGTGAAAATCTCGGTATAGCTGGCGTAGACCGAGTGATCGTCATTGATGTCGTAGATCAGACCTGCGTATGGTGTTTCTACGGCATCGTAGCTGCTTTCCTTGGTCGCTCCGTAGCTTTCGCCCTTGTTATCCAGCCAGGTCAGACGGAGCCCTGTAATGGCGGTGAGTTGATCGGTCAGCGACCAGCGAGCGGCAGCATAGGTGGACGTTTCGCGGTCAGTCCAGTCAGAGCCGTCAACACCATTATCAAAAGCTGGCTTGGGGTAGTTGCCATCCCACTCATTCAGCGGTGGCAATGGATTCCCGATACCGCGGCCATAGCGGGACTCGTCCACCGTCTCTGAGCGAGACCAGGATGCGCCCAACACCAACTCATGAGTACGACCAGCCAGCTGGAACGGACCGGTAGCGTATGCATCTACTACCCACTGCTCTACATCCAAATCGTATTGGCTGGGATAAGCTTTAAGCCCCTCTCCTGTTTGGCGATCTGGCGTACCATACTGGTAAAAGAGCTCGGACTCGCTTTCGTTCTCCAAACGGAACACCGTGCCCGTGGCTCTCCAGCCGCCGGCAAGCTCCTGGCGCAATTCAACAAAGCTGTTGTGCTGGGTGTTGTCCCAGTAGGACCAGTCTGAAGCCGTGCTGGTTGAACGCGCAAAATCCGTCGCTGAGCCATCGGAGTAGAACAGAGGCAGCGCACCCCACAACGGACTGTCTGTATCAGACGTCTGAATGGCGTGGCCAAGAGTTAGCAACGTGGTATCGGTCAGGTCTGCTTCCAGCACCCCGTAGAACATCTGCTTTTCGTTGTTATACCGGTCAAGGTAGGAGCCTTTGTCCTCATAACCGGCAACCACCCGGCCGCGCACCGCACCGGATTCAGACACGGCACCGGAAACATCACCGACAATCCGTTTTTTGTCCCAGGAACCACCAGTCACCGCAACCGAGGCATTGGTGTCAGCGGTTGGGCGCTTGCGGATAAAGTTGACTGTGGCGGCCGGGCTGCCGGAACCGGTCATCAAACCGTTGGCGCCCCGAACCACCTCCACGCGATCAAAGAAGGCGGTGTCCAGCTCACCCTGAACGTTGTCATATACCGCCGGCATGCCAACACCGTCGTACTGGAAGTTGTTGATATCGAAACCACGTGAGGTGTAGTACGTGCGGTCTGTTTCCACCGACTCTACGGTGACACCGGTGGTGCCTTCCAGAACATCGTTAATGTCGTTCTGGGCGAAATCGTCCATCTGTTCGCGGGTAATGACCGTGACGGCCTGGGGGACCTCCCGGTGTGACAGCTCCATCTTCATGGAGGTTGTGCTGGCTCCGCTAATGTAACTCTCCGTCGCTTCCGAGGCCACCTGGCCACGGCTTGCGGTAACATCCAGGGCTTCCAATGCCTTCGGTTCGCTGCCCTGCGCTGCTGCCAGTCCTGGCAGAGTCGCACACATCATGGCAGTGATCAGGGTTTTTCTTCTAAATCGGGGCTCCGGATTCAGAGACATCTAACGGCTCCTTGGTTGATTAAGACCACGTCATTTTTAAACCCCACTATGTTAATGCGAATGGTTTAGATTTGAAACACCAAATGCAAATGATCCGAAATTATCGCGAAACTCTATATCTCCAGAGGCTCGCATCGGCCGCAATACCACGACCTGCTATGGTTATTGCAGGTGCTGAAGATCTCTAAGAACAACAGAGAGGCGGAGACGGATATGTTCAAGCGCAAATTCTGGAAGTGGCCTCTGGCCAGCCTACTGGTCTCGGCAGCCCTGGCCACACAGGCAAACCAGACCTTTCAATCTGATAAGGCAGACTTTCATCTGGAAACCGTAGCCGCGGGGCTGGAACACCCCTGGGCCATCGCTTTCCTGCCCGACGGATCTGCACTGATTACCGAAAGGGAAGGCCGTTTGCGAATTCTGGAAGATGGGCAACTTCGCAGTGAACCAGTCAAAGGCCTGCCGGAGCTAGTCGTTTCGGGCCAGGGTGGTCTGCTGGATGTACTGCTGCATCCGGATTTCGAGGCTAACCGGCTGTTATTCCTTAGCTACGCGCATCGTAATCGCGAGGGCATGACCACACGGGTTGCCCGGGCAACTCTGGCTGACAACTCTTTGCAAGATGTCGAGGTGATCTTCGAGGCTCTTCCCCGCTCAAACACCAGCCGGCACTTCGCAGGCCGGATGCAGTTTGATCGCGACGGCAATCTATACATCTCAGTCGGTGACCGGGGTGAAATGGATCGTGCTCAGGATACCGCAGACGATGCCGGTGGCGTTCACAGAATCACCATCAGCGGTGAGCCGGCAGAGGACAACCCCTTTGCCGATCAAAGCGGCTTCAACGCGTCTTTCTTCACCTATGGCAACCGCAACATTCAGGGTATGACCCGGCACCCACAAACCGGTGAGATCTGGAGCCATGAACATGGCCCCCGGGGCGGCGATGAGGTCAACGTCCTTCGCGCGGGTAATAACTATGGCTGGCCCAAGGTCACCTACGGCATTGACTACTCGGGCCTGCCGATCTCCAGTCGTACCACGATGGAAGGCATCACAGAACCACTGCATTACTGGGACCCATCCATTGCGCCCTCTGGCATGGCGTTCTACACCGGAGATCTGTTCCCTCAGTGGCAGGGCGATCTTTTTGTCGGCGCCCTGAAGCTTCAGAAACTGGTGCGGTTGTCCCTGGACGGAGAAAAAGTTATCGAGGAGGAAGATCTGCTCACCGACCTGGGTGAACGTATCCGCGATGTGCGTATGGGGCCAGACGGCGCACTCTGGCTGCTGACCGACTCCGATAACGGCAAGGTATACCGGATAGTGCCGGCGGATTGAGGCTCAGTGCGGATCGTTGGTTCTTTCGGTTTTTTCGAACTGCGGAAGGTTGTCGGTGATCTCGAACCAGTCGGATTTCGACCCCACATAAACGTGCTGGGCCGCCTGTTTTCCCAGCGGCTCATTGATCACACCAATGCGCAGCCGGAGAATGCCCGGAATAGCGTCGACCCTGCTGTAAAGAGGGCTTCCGCAACGGCTACAGAAGGCCCGGTACTTACCGGGCCTGGATTCAAATTCGGTGATCCGGTCTTCACCGGCCGTAAACCGGAACCGGACAGCCTGAACCGGCGCACTGGCCGAAAAGGCACTGCCATGATTGCGACGGCACTGGCTGCAGTGGCACAGCGCCACGGGCCCTATTGGGCCATCGTATTCAAACTGGATATCGCCACAAAGGCACTGGCCGGTATACATAACGCTCCTGACTACGCGAAAACTCACTGTTCGCGCAGATGATACCGGCTGGCAGCCGGATTAGCAGCCCCGGTTCCGCAAACTCGTCACCCGTAGGTTTTTTCCAGATAAGCAAGAATGCGAGCCGATTCAAACAACCCCTCCCCGGTATTGGGATCTTCCAGATAGGGCACCTGCACCCGGCCGTGTTGTTGGAAAAACGCGTCCCGCTTGCCGCCCGGGATTGGCCGATAGGGGCCGGGTTTGATGCGCTGCCGGGCCGGTCCTGCTTCTGTCCAGTGTTCCTTGCCCAGATTATGCAAGGTGTACGGAATCTCGTTTTCGCAGAGTCGTTCCCGAATCAGGCGCGAGAACGGACTGCCTTCGAAACTCCACAAGTGAAGTCCCTGCTCAGGCCGCCGGGCTGGCCGCGCTCGCATTCCGCGAAGTTCACTGGCTCCGGAGCCCGCAGCACCGAGCGCCGGTTGCCAAGGACGGCTCTGGTAGTAGCGAGGCACGGAACGATTAGCATACTGGCGGAACAAATACTCGATAATCGCCTCGGATTCATACAGCACTTCGCCGGTGTTGTGGTCATGCAGCAGGGGAAACTGCTGTTTGCCCCCCAGGGTCTCGGCTTCCGGGCGGAATACCCGACCACCCTTCGGGCAGGGTCGAATCTCAACGTCCAGATGCAATGCCGTCAGCACCTCACGAACACGTCGGCAGTATGGACAAGCTTCAATGTCATAGAGAACCAGCGGCTTATCAGGTTGCGGAACAGCCTTGATAACCAGGCACCCGCGCCAGGCTGCAAAAGAAGAAGTGGCAACCGATTCCAGCACATTCACCTGATGCTTCAGCGTTTTTAACATGATCGTTCCCTTGTTTTCGTCATTTTCTGCATTGTCCCACAGGAGAATCTGTGCCCATTGGCCCGCTGGCCCCTGGGCTGGCGTCATACTAACTCACTGATTCTTCAGGCCACTTACTCGATGTCACAAAAACTCAATATAAACAAAGACTCTACTGCCATTTTTTAACGTCATGTATAGCTTTTCTGCATAGTACATACGCACAGAATGGGCTATTGTACAAAGAGAACACAACAACGAGTTCCGGTCATGAATATTCAGGGGTTGCAGGCAGGCAAAGGCCTTGCCACAGGCAGATTTGCGTCAGGAGCAGTGGCGCTGGCCATCGCATTGGCCAGCGCCCCGCTCGGCCAGGCTCTCGCTCAAGAGCAGACCTCTGCGGAGGAGGCTTTTGCCAGCTCCCGTCACTGGGCCAGCCAGATCCGAAGTTACGCCAGCAAATCCCTGAACAGCGATGAAGCCTTGAGTGTTGCCGCCATTCCCCTGAACGGCCCTGGCATTGAGCAGTATGTAAACGCTGACACACTGATGAGCCCGGGCTCCATCATGAAGCTGGTAACCACCTATGCCGCCCTGGAACTCCTGGGCCCCACCCACCACTGGAATACCGATTTCCTTACAGACGGCATGATGGTGGGCGACAGCCTGAAAGGAAACCTCTACGTACGCTTCGGTGGCGACCCCAAACTGACCCTGGAACGGCTCTGGAGCACCCTGCGTGAACTCAAGAGCATGGGCATCAACCGTATTGAAGGCGATCTGGTCCTGGATGGCAGCTATTTCCGGGTCGACGGCGGTTTCCCGACGTTTGAGGATAACGGCGATAACCCCCACGCGCCCTTTCTGGTGGAACCCTCCGGCTATCTTACCAACCTGAATCTGCTGCATTTTCAGGTGCGCGCCGATGAGCGTGGCACACAGGCCTGGACAACCCCGGATCTGGGCGAAGTCTCCATTGATAATCGGGTAACGGCGTTACCGGAAGGTCCCTGCCCTGCCCGCAGCCGGTTTGACTGGGAGCCGGTATTTCATGAAAACCATCAGGTAACGGTGCGGGTAACCGGGCAGTTACCGCAAGGCTGCCGCAGCACCACCTACCTGTCTCTGCTACCGCACGAACGGTACTCGGCCTCAGTGATTCGCTCCGTGCTGTCTGAAATGGGCCTTATTATCAGTGGCGGCGACCGCTTTGAGAGCACACCAGAAGACGCACGGCTGGTCATGCGCACCACCTCACCAGATCTGGTATCCATGGTGCGAGACATCAACAAATGGAGCAGCAACGTCATGGCCCGCCAGATGCTGCTGACCATTGGCGCCGAGTTCCGCAAGGAAGATGACAAAGACGACCGGGTAGCCGGTATCCGCACAGTGTACGAATGGCTGGAGAATATGGGCATCAACACCGCAGGTATGGTGATTGACAATGGCGCCGGGCTCACCCGCCATGGTCGCATCACGGCCCGGCAAGGCGCCCAGATACTGCAACAGGCCTGGGACAGCCCCTACGCCTCCGATCTGATGGCCTCCATGCCCATTATCGCCATGGACGGGACCATGGCGCGCAGGCTTCGCAACACCGGTATGGATGGCGAAGGCCGCATCAAGACCGGTTATCTGGAGAATGTTCGTTCAATCGCGGGGTTCACCCGCGACGATAACAACACTACCTGGGCCATTGTCGGTATGGTGAACAACGACCCGGCCTGGAACGGCCAGGCGGTTCTGGATCGTGTGCTTTATTCTCTGCATTTCCGGCCACCGGTGGGGATGACCCTATCCCAATCTGCCGATGAAAATCCGGCATCTTCTATTCAATAAGCCAGTATAAAAAGGCCGGCTACAACAGCCGGCCCAATACTCATGTTTTGAACAATGACACAGTAGTTCATCTACTAGTCGACGGTATAAATCACCTTATCAATCACATGAATCACGCCGTTCGACGCTTCAACATCGGCTTCGACGACGGTACTGCCCTCGATAACCAGAGCGTTGTCCTGTATATCAACGTTCAAGTTGTTGCTGGCCAATGTTGTTACAGTTCCGCGATGGACGGATCGGTTTCAAGAACTGCAGCTTCCAGAATCGTCGTGTTTTCATTCTCAACAGCGATTTCCAAAATTCTTTGCGTTGCAGCATCAGTAGTGCCGTTATCATCGTCATCAAGCCAACAACCGGATAGCATGACACTGCCCGCTAAAACCATCGGTAAAGCGTATTTACAGTTTTTACATTACAGCGAACAATTGTAAGGTTAACTACAGCGATACAATGGCTTTATCAGTCTGACCGGCGTTCTTTGGAAAACAATCGGGGCATGGTCCAGTCCGCCATTTTGCCTGCCATTGGTGCGATAAAGCTGACCAGCGGGAAGGCCACTGTCCAGGCCACCACAAATGCTGCGCCCCAGCGATGGAAAAATCCGTCAGTCAGGCCGGTGTTGATCAGGGTGATAATCCCGGACATCAACAGCGACATGATGCCGGACATGTAAAAGGCAAAAACAAACTGGCGCACACGCGTTTGCTTGTAACTGGACATGTTTTCCTTCCCGGTTTTAACGTATGGAACACTGCCGAATCCATTCAGGCGACCGCAGCGTAGGAGAAAAGACGCGGCCACCGATGCTGGATCGCAACATCTTAGTGAGCATGCAACATTTTTCCATAGAGCTTTTTACCAAGGAGCACAGGTAATGGATGCCCCAACGCCCGGAACACGACGCGCCCGCTGGATCGTCGGGCTGGTGTTACTGACGTTTTTGGCGGGCTGCAGTCAGACGCGCCTGGCCTACCGCTACGCCGACTGGGGCGTCGTCTGGTGGGTGGAGGATTACATCAGCCTGACCGGTGAACAGGAAGCTCAGTTGAGTCAGGATCTGGAGGCGCTCAGACAATGGCATTGCTCGGCAGAGTTGCCCCGTTACCAGCAATGGTTGACAGTCCTCAAATCAGATCTGGCGGAAGGGACGCCGAGCGAGGCCACGGTTCTGTTCCACAAGGAACAACTCATGGACTTCTTACCCGAATTGTTGGAACGGGCCACTCCGGTAGCCGTCAATCTGCTGTCTTCGCTGTCGGATGAACAGGTAACGCAACTTGCCGAAAACATGGCGGAGAACCAGCAGGAGCTGGAACAGGAAATGCTGGAGGGATCACCCGCTCAAACCGCACAGGCACGTTCTGAACGGACTATTGAGCGTATTGAACGATGGCTTGGCGAACTGAATCAGCAACAGCGGGCCATCGTCGAAAGCTGGTCAGCGGATCGTGGCCGGCAAACGGAAATCTGGTTAACAGGGCGGAGAAACTGGCAATTGGCATTGCTCGACACGCTGGAGAGACGACGCCAGGCCGGCTTTGCTGAACAGGTGAACGAGTTGCTGGTTCACTCAGAGCGCGCCAGAGGAGCGGAATACCAGGCCATGCTGGCCGAAAGCCGGGTGGCGATGGCCGGCTTGATGCACGATCTTCTGCAGGCTGGAGATACCCGGCATCAGGATCACCTGCTGGCCAGGGCCAGTGAGCTGAAAGGAGATTTTGCAGCGCTGACCTGCAGCTAAACACGGATCGCGATACCAAAAAAGGGCCGGATGAACCCGTATCATCCGGCCCTTTTTGCGTCTCGATCTGTGTCAGACCGTCAGGTAACCACCATCCGCATTAATGCAGGCTCCAGTGGTATAGCTGGAAGCGTCAGACACCAGGTACAGCACAGTACCCGCCATCTCATCGGGTGCCGCCACACGCTTCATCGGGATGTGGGCCATGGCCTGCTTCTTGATGGCCTCATTGGTGGTCAGGGCGCTGGCAAATTTGGTATCGGTCAGGCCCGGCAACAAGGCATTCACCCGCACATTCTGCTGGCCCAGCTCCATGGCGAAAGATTTGGTCATGGAAATCACTGCTGCCTTGGTCACCGAATAGATGCCCTGGAAGTGGCCGGGGTTTACGCCGTTAACCGACGCCACGTTCACAATGGAACCACCACCGTTCTTTTTCATCAGCTGAGCGCCACGGGCGCACATGAAGAAGTAACCACGGATGTTCACGTCTACGGTTTTGTGGAAAGCACCCAGGTCGGTGTCTTCCACCGGACCGAAGTATGGGTTGGCGGCTGCGTTGTTCACCAGGATATCCAGTTTGCCGTGCGCTTTGGCGATGTGCTCCCACACCGCTTCAATCTGGTCCATCTCGCCAATGTGGCAGGCGAAGGCTTCGGCGCTGCCGCCGTCTTCACGGATGCTGCTGGCCACGGCCTCACAACCGTCAATCTTGCGGCTACTGACAATCACGTGAGCACCGTAATGAGCCAGCGTACGGGCGATGCTCTCGCCGATACCGCGGCTGGCGCCGGTTACCAGGGCGACTTTGCCAGTCAGGTCGAACATGTTTTTGTTGCTCATGGAATTCCCTCAGCTTATCGGAATGTCACCAGGGCGGGGTCTTCCGCTTCCAGGTGGCTATAGTTGTTGAATACGGCCAGGCTGCGCCGGGGGCCGGAATACAGAATGCGGGACACGCTGGTGTTGGCAATCACATTGTTCATCTCCAGCGCCTTGCGGTCTGACAGTTCAAGCAGGCGCTGGGCAATGACCGCAATGGGGCCGCCAGAGGTGGACACAATCACATCGGCACCATCGGCCAGTTCAATCAGCTGATCCAGTGCATGGCCAACCCGCTGCCGGAATCCGTTCCAGGTTTCGCTGTATTCCTGGTCGAACTCGCCACTCACCCAGCGGGTCACTGCCTTCTCGAAAGCCTGCTGGAAGGCTCTAGCAGGTTTGGGAAAGCTGGCGAGGTCCCGCGCCATCACCTGTTTATCCGCCCATTCCGGGCGCAGGCGCTCCACCACTTGCAGGTGATCGAATTCGTTCAGGCCTTCGAGCACCTGCATGCCCGGCAAGGCCGTGCCATAGCCGGTGGCGATGGCCTCTACGGTTTCGCGATGCCGCTGCAGGTTACCGCCAAAAATGGCGCCGGGTTCTACCTTGTCCGCCAGCCAGCGGCCCAGAATCCTGCCCTGCTCCCAGCCTCGCGGCGAGAGCTGGTCGTAGTTTTCCTTACCGAAACTGGCCTGACCGTGGCGCACCAGATAAATCGTGGCCATTACAGGGTGCTCTCGCTAATCAGGCGCTGGCACCGTTTCTCCAGATAGTTGGCGGCGTGGCCAAAGGCGGCGAAGCGCTTGTCTTTGGTCTGGCCGTGATAAAAGCGGTAGTAGATTTGCTGGATGATCACCGCCAGGCGGAACAGTCCGTAAATTTCATAAAAGTCGAACTTTTCCGCCCGGAAGCCGGATTTCTCCATGTAGTAGTCCACCACTTCTTTACGAGTCAGCATGCCCGGCCGGTGCGTGGGCTGGCGCCGCAGCATCTGGAACGGGCCTTCGTCGTCGGCTTCGATCCAATAGGCCAGACTGTTGCCCAGGTCCATCAGCGGATCACCAATGGTGGCCATTTCCCAGTCCAGCACGCCAATCACTTCAAACGGGTTGTCCGGGTTCAGCACCACATTGTCGAAACGGTAGTCGTTGTGAATAACCACCTGAGCGATGTCATCCGGCATCTTATCGTTCAGCCAGGCCATGACCTCTTCGAAGTCACCGACATCGTCGGTACGGGCCTTGCGGAAGCGGTCGCTCCAGCCACCAATCTGCCGCTGAACGTAACCCGAGCCCTTGCCCAGCTTATCCAGACCAGCGGCCTTGGCGTCCACTGTATGCAGATCCACCAGCTTGTCGATCACGTTCAGGCACAGCTTGCGAGTGTCTTCAGCGCTCAGCTCGAAATCCCTGGGGAAGTCCTGGCGCAGAATGATGCCCTTGAGCCTCTCCATCACGTAGAAGTCGCAACCCAGTACGCTGTGATCGTCGCAAATCGCAACAATGTTGGGCACATAGGGATAGGCTGGCTTCAATGCCTCCATCACCCGCGCTTCCCGCAGCATGTCGTGGGCGGACTTGGCGATCTTGCCGAACGGCGGCCGGCGCAGCACGTAGGAATGGTCGCCATAATCCACCTGATAAGTCAGGTTAGACGCACCACCGGGGTACTGCTTGATCCTCGGCTGGCCTTCCAGGCCCGCAATGGCCTGCTTCATGAACCGGTCAACAGCACCAACATCCAGCTCCTCGCCTTCG
>NZ_LLYU01000029.1:0-33082 GCF_002049515.1 Marinobacter sp. tcs-11
CAAGGGCACGATCCAGGGCTATAACGGCGTGGCCACGGTGGACAAGAAACACCAGATCATCATTGATGCCCAGGCCTTTGGCGAAGGCCAGGAACACCACACCCTGCAACCGGTACTGGAGAGCGTGGAAGCTCGCTTCAGAAAGCTGGGTATCGCTGACAGTATCTACCAGCAAGGCACCACCGTTACCGCCGACACCGGCTTCGCCAACGAAGCCAACATGAAGTACCTGCATGAACGGCAGATCAATGGCTACGTGCCGGACAACAAATTCCGAAGCCGGGACCCCAAGTTCGCGCAGCAGAAAGGCAAGTACGGAAAACGGCACCAGAATCCGCCTAAAACCGGTTGGAAAAACATCATTCCGGCGAGTGAATTCCAGTTCGATCCTGTGAGTCTTACCTGTATCTGTCCGGCAGGCAACGCCATTAGTTACCAAGGCACACGGGAAACCGAGAACGGTAAGACTCGGGTGCAATTCGAGGGCCGTCTGCTCCAGTGCAGGCATTGCCCAAAGAAACATCGATGTATGCAAAATCCGGCGTCAGCTAACCACCGCACAGGTTCCGGGCGGCAAGTCTCGTTCACCATCGCAAACAAACGGCTTCCGAACTACACGGATTGGATGAAGCATCGGGTAGATAGCCCGCAAGGCAAAGAAATCTACAGCCACCGCATGTCGGTGGTGGAACCAGTGTTCGGCAATATTGGCACAACCAAACGCCTGAACCGTTTTAGCCTACGTGGAAAGCGAAAAGTGCAGGGGCAATGGCAGCTGTATTGCTTGGTGCACAATATTGAGAAACTGGCGAATTATGGGCAGATGGCTGCGTGAACGGAGGAAGGCAATCCGTCCTGAAACGCCCCGGGCACAAGGTTACGAGTGCTTGAACACTGAAATAGCGGGATTGAGGTCTATAGCGGGCAATCAATCCGGAAACTGGAAATTGCTGGGCGAACTGGCCGGCTAAAACAAACGAGATCGTAGGCGGTGGAATGCTCGCTCATTTTTGGGTTTTTATACAGCCTCGTTACCACGCCCAAGGTGTGAAGGCAGACAGCAATAAATAGTTCGATATTGGTTGGTACGACTCGTTGAGAGATAAAAATATAGGGAATGATCCAATACCATCCGATGAGAACGACATAAAGCATTACAGCTCCACCTATGCTTGTTTTTGCTTCCAGCCGGTGGTCCCGGAATCCAAGATCTTTAATAAGCCAGCAATACCCATATATCCCGTGCATGGCCAGGTAAATCCAGGCGCCCGTTGTGAAATTATCAAACCAGAACATCATCGCCAAAATGAGAAACAGCGTAATGATTTTGTGGAGATTCACTGACCAAGCAACCTTGATCGTTTTTTCCCGGGAAACTCCCAAATCAAAGTAGATTGCACTGAACCAAGGACTTTTGCCCATGCTGGAACTTTGGTATTCATGATATTCACCTAATAATTGTTTGTGTGATAGGTAGCAAAAAAATATCAAGGCCCGTATGAGGTGTACCCATCCCAAAGGATGGACATGTTCAAGGCGCGAGCTTACCCATTAAATCCTAGGCTTCCTGCTCGGTGTAGAAAGGTCCAAATCGAACGAATCCAGACACAACGGTGGCTTTGAGTTTAACCATCCACGCCGTCGGATCCTTCTCGGTCATCTAGGTCTCGGGCAAACCATCAATCTGGTGAGATGGCGCGCAGGCCGACCATCACCAAAGCGCGAGATTTCTACTTGTCCGGTACACATATCTTTAAAGGTAGGAACAAACCGAGCTTGGACGTTATAGGCACTCACGCCGCCTGTGCCGGCAAACTTTTGATTTTCGTTTACTAGGGAAGGTCTGAATAACCGCCGCTTTTCACCAGCATCCGCTTGAGCTGGCATAAATCGGGAAATTCAGACAGTATTTTCCCGTTATTTGTGTGTTTTTTGCCCGCTTCCCGCCATTTAGGCGGAAAACAGGCACGCTGGCCCTACGCCAGCATGTATTTTTCGCCAATCAGCAGGTTGCTGAACGCGGCCAGCAAGTGCAGCCGGTTGGTATTCTTCGCCAAGCCGCGATAGCGGACTTTGTTGTAGCCGAACACCTGCTTGATGTACCGGAACGGATGCTCTACTTTTGAGCGAATACTGGCTTTGATTTTCTCGGCTTTCAGTTTGTCAGCATCCAGGGTTTTCCGTGAACCCGGGCGCTTGGCGATGAACCAAGACACATTGCTACGGTGTTTGTGCTCGTCACGCTTTTGTATGCCGAGGTAGCCGGCATCACCAAAGACTCGACGCTCTTCGCCGTGCAGCAGTTTGCTGGAGGGCACGAGGTCATGAACATTGGCAGCAGTGGTGTCGATACTGTGGATAAGGCCCAGTGTGTCGTCGACACCAATGTGCATCTTCATCCCGAAGTGCCATTCGTTACCTTTTTGGGTCTGGTGCATTTCAGGCGGTCCGACGATTCGGTCGCGCTTGCCAGAACGGTTCTTTGTGGAGCTGGGCGCAGAGATGATGGTGGCATCAACAATACTGCCTTCGCGCAGCATCAGGCCGTTTTTCTCCAGGTGCTTGATCACTTCTTTGAACAGCACCTTGCCAAGGCTATGTTGCTCCAGGAACTGACGGAACTTCAGAATCATGGTTTCGTCGGGCAGACGATCAAGCTTCAGGCCAGCGAACTGGCGCATGGATTCGATCTCGTAAAGCGCGTCTTCCATGGCGGGATCACTGAGGTTGTAGAACAACTGCATGCAGTGAACGCGCAGCATGGCAGATAACGGATAGGTAGGCCGTCCGTTCTGACCCTTGGGGTAATAGCGGGCCACCTTCTTCTCCAGCTGCTTCCACGGAATCAGCTTGTCCATCCGTTCCAGAAAGATCTCGCGGCGGGTTTTGCGCTTCTTGGTCTGGTACTCGGCTTCGGAGAAGGTGATCTGATCCATGGTGGCAACGATCCTGTGCGGTTGATGATGGCCGTATTATCGCTGATTTTGGGGACTTATTCAGAGTCTCCCTAGAAAGGTCGCTTGTTGCTAGATAAACGTTTTCGCCACCATCAGATTTGCTAGCTACACCGTTCGAACCTCTGTACTTGAAAAAAATTTGTAATTCTTTTGGCCTTTAACCTAGGACCCCAGTGAACAGAAGAGACCATTTTAAAGGATGGAATTGCGCATTTTGTGCAAACTGAAAAAAGAGGGTCTTCCCTGACCCGAAATAAGGGGGGAGCAGTCCCGCTCCTTTAGTGGACACATAACAACGCTTCGATGCTTTGCTTGAGGTGGTCCTTCCGTTCCGGAATCACAGCACTCTATCCACTTTTCTTACCAATGCAGCTATCCCAAAGTATGGTTCTGACCAGCCAGACACTTCCATCCTTTGGGATGGTTACCCCCTCTCTACCCATTGATAGGTTGAATCCTACACAAAAGCCGGAAGCACTCCAATTTGCCGATCCGGTGTCAATGTCGTGCCATTTAAACAACAACAAGGAACCGAATTATGACCGTTCAATTTAAACCTCAGTTGGGTCTGTCCGGACTTGAATCACCACTGTCCGAGTTGGAGAGTCAGGTACAGGAGAATGCGCACCGCTTTGCCAAGGACGTGCTGCGTCCGGCTGGTGCCAAGCTGGACAGATTAACTCCGGAAGAGGTGGTAGCTCCCGGCTCCGCACTGTGGGAGGTGCTGGAGAAGTCCCATGACCTGGGACTCAGCCTGACCGCGATGGCCGAAATGGATCCGGTTGAGCGTGTTCGAATCCTGGCAATTGCCTCGGAAGAATTGGCCTGGGGTGACGCCGGTCTGGCCGGTGCCATTCTGGTCAATCACTTTCCCGTCATGTACTCCATGCTCGCTGGAAATATGGCCATGGCGGATTTTTGCGATGGTAAACGAGGCTGCTGGGCCATTACAGAACCGGACCACGGCAGCGACATGCTCGATGCCAGCGGATCCCTGCAGGCGACCGAAGGTCAATACGGACGCCCCAACTGCATCGCCCGAATCGAAGGCGACAAGGTTGTCATTAGTGGTCAGAAATCAGCCTGGGTATCCGGAGCAATGACCGCTGAGGTTTGCGCACTGTTTTGCCATGCCGAGGTAGATGGCCAGACCAGGCCCGGCGTGGCAGTCATCGTGTCCCTGGATGCGCCAGGTGTGAGCCGCGGAAAACCGCTGGACAAAATGGGCATGCGTTGTCTGAATCAGGGCGAACTCTACTTCGACAACGTTGAAGTCCCTATTGAGAACCTGCTAGCCGGCCCCGACTCCTATCAGGAACTGGCCTACAAGATGTTGAGCGAGGCCAACCCTCACGTTGCCCTGATGTTTGTCGGCCTGGCTCGCGCTGCCTATGAGCAAGCCCTGGAGTACGCCCATGAACGCAAGCAAGGTGGCGTGCCTATCATCCGTCACCAGCATGTTCAGTACCGCCTGTTCCATATGTTCCGGAAAGTTGAAGCTGCCCGGGCGTTGGTACGTCGTGTCATGGAATTCAACGCCACCACGGATGTTCCGGCACTGCAGGGCTCAACCGCCGCCAAGGTGACGGCAACCCAGACGGCATTTGAAGTGGCTAATGACGCGCTCCAGATGTTTGGCGGAAATGGCATGACCAGGGAATACCCCATGGAAAAGCTATTACGAGACGCACGCTCCGGCTTGATCGCGGACGGTTGTAACGAGGTGCTGGCCATCAAGGGAGGCTCGATGCTGGTGGACACTGAGCGCCTTTAACGCGCCTCCCATTCAGATAGATAAACGGAACAACGTTATGAAACAGAATGCCTACATCGCCGGAGTCGGGATGACCCGTTTCGGTAATCATATGGAGCGGGGGTTAAAGTCCCTCACTACGGAAGCGATAAAACTGAGCCTTGCCGATGCAGGCCTACCCCCTTCTGACATTCAGGCTGCGTATATGGGCAATGCCGCCGCGGGCATCATTGTCGGTCAGGTTTGCGTACCTGGTCAGGTTGCGCTCCGCGACATGGGGATTGGACAGATCCCGGTGGTTAATATCGAGAATGCCTGTGCTTCGGCCTCGACCGCATTCAATCAGGCCTGCACCATGGTGACCAGCGGGCTCTACGATGTCGTACTGGCCACCGGATCCGAAAAGCTTTTCCATGAGGATAAACAGAAAAGTTTTTCCGTCTTTACCGGTGCTGTTGATGTTGAAAGCTATAACGGCGTTCTGCAACACATCAGAGACCGGGCCCAGGCCGCTGGCATGGGTATCGACCTTGAGGGTGCCGGCTCAAAGCGCTCGGTGTTCATGGATATATACGCCTCCATGGCCCTGGAGCACATGAGCAAGTACGGCACAACTCAGGCCCAGTTTGCAGCCGTGTCCGCCAAAAACGCCTTCCACGGTAGTCTCAATGAACGCGCTCAGTTCCGCGACAGGTTAACGATTGAGGAAGTACTCGGATCGCGGGAGATTGCCTATCCCCTCACCCTGCCCATGTGCTCGCCCATTGGTGATGGCGCAGCAGCGGTTGTCATTGTCAGTGAACGCAAGGCACGCGAACTCGGCCTGGCTCAACCGGTGAAAGTCCTCAGTTCCGTGCTCAGGAGCGGTTGGGACCTCGTTGACGGGCCAGGCATCACCGAAATGTGTGCCAGCGAGGCATACAACGCGGCCGGGGTAGGACCGGAAGATCTCAACTGTGTGGAACTCCACGACGCTTCCGCTCCGTCAGAACTCATTTATTACGAGCAACTGGGTCTGTGCGGCAAAGGCGAAGGTGGTCGCTTTGTGGAAGAAGGCCACAGCCGACTGGGTGGAAAAGTGCCGGTTAACACCTCAGGAGGGCTGTTACGAAAGGGCCATCCTATTGGCGCTACAGGGATAGCCCAGATTGTGGAACTGACCGAGCAGCTTCGGGGGCAAGCCGGCGACCGCCAGGTGGAGGGTGCCAGGATTGGGCTCGCGGAAAACGGCGGCGGATACATAAATGGCGATGCTGCGGCGCTAGTCGTCAGCATCCTTGCTCGTTAGGAGGTATGCCTGATGAACACTCGTGATGAACTGATTCTGGCGAACCTGATTGCCAACCGAATGGACACTCTGGCCAACCTGGACGTTCTGACCTTCGTCCACATCGATACCGATGGGCAGTACCGGGAAGAAACAAGAACCTATGCGCAGCTTTGGCACAACGCCCAGCGCATTGCCGCGGCCCTGGATGCACGTGGACTCAAGCCTGGAGAGAGCTTCGCATTGCTCATGCAAAATCATCCGGAGTTCGTGGAAGCGATGATTGCCGCGTCTATCTCAGGAACGGTGTTTGTCCCCATTGATCCTCGGGTACAAGGGGCCAAGCTGAAATATATGCTGGAATTTGCCGAGTGCAAGGGCGCAATCTGCGCCGATTACGCTTTCGATAACCTCAATTCCGTTATCGACGAAATACCCGAACTGCAATGGGTAATCCCGCTGGACACTCAGGACAGAAACCACACATCAACAAGCGAACAGTCGCTCAATGACATCTTGTTGTCCGAGGTTCCGCAGCTCCCGATTCGCACCACGGACCCCGACGCTCCGATGCAGATGCTCTACACGTCCGGGACCACCGGCGATCCTAAAGCCATCCTGTCTCCCCATCGCCGATTTGGAGAGATCGTAAAACTGGGAGGATTTCTCGGGCTGGAGTGCACCGACCGGCCTTATACAGGATTGTCCCTGACCCACGCCAACGCCCAGTTCCTGACACTTGGTTGTTCTCTGAAGATGGGGCTACGGGCGGTCATAAGCCGAAAGTTCACCAAGAGTCGACTTTGGGATATCACCCGTCATTATGGCTGCACTGTGTTCAACCTGCTTGGTGGCATGACGAATGCCATATACAGCGAACCTAGAAAACCCGACGACGCGGAGAACCCTGTCCGCTATGTCATAAGCGCAGGTATGCCCAAGGCGATCTGGTCCGACTTCAAAGATCGCTTCAACGTCGAGATCTTTGAATTTTATGGCGCGGCAGAAGGCGGGCTGACACTCAACCCCATGGGCGAAGGCCCCATTGGAAGCATTGGTAAAGCTCCACCGACGCTGGAGGTCACCATTCGTGATGCAGAAGACCGTGAGTGCCCCCGTGGTACGCCCGGGGAGATCTGCTTCCGCAATGCCGATGGTACTGCTCCCAACGTTCGCTATTTCAAAAACCCCGAGGCATCCAGGGCAAAAACCCGCGATGGCTGGCTTCGCATGGGGGATATCGGCCATATGGATGAAGATGGCTGGCTGTTCTTCCACTACCGCGATGGTGGTGGCATTCGCAGGAACGGCGATTTCGTCAATCCTGCGTTCATCGAGAAGGTCATCGCTGAGCAACCCTGGGTATCGGATGTGTTTGTATACGGCGTAGAAGCGGTATCGGGCGCCCCCGGAGAAAAGGACATCGTCGCTGCCATTGTGTCCGAAACCGATGCAACCGCAGACCCGGAAGGCCTCTTCAAGCTCTGCGAAGAGGAACTGGAGAAAAACTTCATACCGACCTATTTGCAGTTTGTTGATGAAATTCCCAAAACCGCTTCGGAAAAACCCCAGGAGCGTTTCCTGATAGAAATGTTTGATCCCGAATCAGACCGGGTTTTTCGAGCTCAAAGCCAATAATGGCATTTCAACTACAGCAGGAGATCTACAATGAACAACAATGATCCCAATGTTCTGATCTATGGTGCCAGTGGTTACACCGGCAAACTTGTCGCTGAACGCCTGGCCCGCCGCGGCATCCCCTTCTACTTTGCCGGGCGCACAAAAGCCAAACTGGAAGCGGCGTTAAAGGTTGTAGAAGATCGCCACGGGGCGCCAGTCAATGCCCGGATCGCGGTGGCGAACAACACCCTTGAAGAGTTGATGCCACTGTTCGACAAAGTCGACGTGGTGATCAACGTTTCCGGCCCTTTCATGCAGATCGGTTGGCCAATTGTGGAATGCGCCCTCGAGGCAGGCTGTCATTACATCGATACAACCGGCGAGCAGGACTGGACCCGGGGCATCCAGGAGAAATATGGTCAGGCCTTTGCCGACAAGGGGCTGTTGCTGAGTCCCGCTTGTTCCTATATGTGGACCGCGGGTGCGCTTGCTGCCGAGGTGGTGCTGGAAACGAAGGGCATCGACAGCCTGGAGCTGGTTTACCAGATCGACAACGCTCTGCCCTCGGAAGCTTCCACCAAGTCCTTCCTGCGGATGCAGGGTAACGCGGACAGCCAGTTCTATCTGAAACAGGATGAGTACGTGGCCTGGCCTAACGACCAGGGGTATGACGTCGTCGTTCCCCATCGCATGACCCCCTATCGCGCCCTACCCTGGGGGGGAGCCTGCGAGCCGGTTTGGTTCAAGCAGGATCCTCGAGTTATTAACTGCAAGGTGTTGACGGCCTTTGGTGACGAGATGATCAATAAGGTCCTCGAGATCATCAACGATTTCAATCGACGTGCCGAAGGCCTGTCTGCAGAGGAGCGTGAAGCACTGACCAACGAGATTGGCGACGATATGTCGACCGGTGAGCCCCAACCGGACACCCCGGATGTCGGGCGCTCGATGATTGTCTGTTACGGTCAGGGGCGGCAAGGGAACCGGACATTCTGCCTAAGCCTCACCACCCCTTATTGCTGGACCGGGGAAGTTTGTGCGGAAGCGGCTGAACGCCTGCTCGCCGGCCAGCTGAAAGCAACCGGTTTCCAGTCTGCGGCTGTTGCATTTGGGCATCGTGAGTTGCTGGAGAGCTTCCACGAACTGGGCTATTGTAACCTGCCCGACTGATTGGTAGTGAAACAGGAGCAGCCAAGGCTGCTCCTGTATTCAGGCAGAGGATCGGGGCATCCTGCGCTGACCTTTGTTCAACATCGTGGAGGTCACTTGATTCCGCATCGCATACAATAATAATAGTATCTTGCGAAGGTCCAACATGAACAACGAGTACCAGAACCTGCATCCGGCTATGGCCACCAAGCTGTCCCCTCCTGCTCGCTGGGGATACGATCTTCTTGAAAGGCCTCACTTGCTGGAAAAACTTCTAACGAAGCAGCCTAAAAGGCTCATTCTGATTACCGCTGCGGCTGGCTATGGAAAGTCCACCCTGATGGCCCAGGGGAGCCAGGTACTTCAACAGCAGAAACAGGTGACAGCCTGGTTAACGATCGACGAGGATGATAACGACCCGGTTCGCCTGTTTACCTACCTATTTCTCGCATTACAAAGTGACAAGTCTGCCAGTCTTCAACTCCCCGAGCCTACCCGGATTACGCGTAACCATGCTGCCAAGCTAACCAGTCTGATGACCGAGTCCGGGGCACCAACAATACTGTTCATAGACGAGTTTGAGAATCTGATCAACCCGGATTCCCAGCAGTTGATCTACTGGATGCTGGATTACCTCCCCCCCGGTGCCCGAATGGTGATCGCATCACGAACCAGGCCGGCATGGGATCTCTCCAAATTGGCTATGCAGGGTGAGTTGCTCGAAGTGCACGAGCCGGACCTGAAACTGAGCAGCGACGAAGCTGCCCGGTTGACAGAGCTCCACGGTTCCAGACGCATAGACAAGCAACGTTTGGACATCCTGGTCGACAAAACAGAAGGGTGGTTGGCAGGTGTTCGATTGGCCTTACTGTGCCAGGACAACTGGGAGAAAGACGTCGATTGGATCA
This sequence comes from Marinobacter sp. tcs-11, assembly GCF_002049515.1. NCBI lineage: Bacteria > Pseudomonadati > Pseudomonadota > Gammaproteobacteria > Pseudomonadales > Marinobacteraceae > Marinobacter > Marinobacter sp. tcs-11. The sequence goes on from NZ_LLYU01000029.1 coordinate 9,655, forward strand.
ATGCACTCAGCGGTGAAATTGAGCAGATTGCTGATTTTCTTTACGCACAGGTGTTCCGGCAACTTGAAACAGAGCAGCAGCTATTCCTGCTGAAGGTGTCGATTCTGAATCGGATGACAGCGGGGGCATGTGAAGCCCTGACCCAGGAATCCGGCGCTCAGACCCAGCTACAGAGTCTCTGCCGCAAAGGTCTATTTATCCAGCCTATTGATCCGGAGCGCAAGTGGTTCAGGATGCACGGCCTTATGCGGCAATTTCTCCGTAACCGGCTAAAGCAGCAAATGCCAAACCAGTACGGTTTGCTCCATGAAACTGCCGCACGATGGTTCGCTAACCACAATTCGCGGATTGAGGCGGTGCACTACGCCATTGCCGCTAATAACCCCAAATTGGCACTGGAAATCCTGGAAGATGTCAGCAAGTCGTTAATTGAAAAAGGCCAGCTTCGAACTCTTTCGGATCTGGCAAAACACATACCGGACTCCTTTCTGGATGGGCATTATCAACTGAGCGCGAATCTCTGTCTGGCCAATCTTCTGATACACGAGCTGGGAAGTGCACAACGCTACAGTTCCATGATGGAACACGTTTCCTCCATTCTGGAAGTCAATAAAACATTGGCCGAGATACCTATCCTGGAACCACTGTTGATGACTGCGGAAGACAACATGGTTCGTGCCAGTGAGATGGCGAAACAAAACCTTTCACACCTCCAGTCTGATCAAAGCCACTTTGAGCGGGGGGTACTTTCTAACATTATCGCTTTCGCCGAACTCGGTCTAGGAAATCCAGAAACATCTCTGAATCATGTACTTCAGGCACGGGCATCGCATCTTGAAGCGAACAGCGCATTGGGTCTGGCCTATGCCGATATGATTACTGCGATGCGGGTGAGATCACAAGGTAAGTTGCAGCGGGCCAGGGAAATCTCCGGCGATGTCGGCCATGGTCCTGACTATGATCAAGCGGAAAGTACGGCTCCCAATGAAATTGCCAAAGGCGTCGTCAACGGCTTTGAGATTGACCTGCTATATGAACTCAATGAGCTGGCAACGGCTGAAGACCTCCTGAAGGAATACGCCCCCTTGGGCCGGGAGAATGTTGCCCCGGACATTGTCATTCTGGGTTTCCTTACGTCCGCCAGAATCGCCTTTGCGGAGGGTAATACAGAGCTTGCCTACAGTCGCCTCGATGAAGGGGAAATCGCCGGCATTCGCTGGCCATTGCCCCGGCTTATCCAGTCAATGCGGTTGCAGAGAGTCCGATTCACGCAACTTGAAGGAAAACTCGATCTGGCCAGGGACTACCTGGCAGATATCGATATGGCTCCGGACACCGGCCAGCCTCCCAGGGTTGGTTATATGGATCCGGTCAGCGAATGGGTAGCACTAGACCTGGTGCCACTGCGGCAGACTCTGCAAGAGGGCGATGCTGCTACCGTCTGGCAACAATTTCCCCAGTTGATTGAGGCATCCGGTGCCCGGACCGGCCGCCTGATTCAAGTACTACTGCTCAAAGCCGAGTGCCTTTCGAAAATGGGAAACCAGGATGCAGCTCAGCAAACCTTGACCGAAGCCATTGACCTGGGGCGGGCCTGCGGCTTTATCAGAACCTTCGCGGACTCAGGTAGAACCATCATCGACTTGCTGAAATCGCTATACCAGGAATGGGCCAATAAGCCCGCCCCCTGCTTCCGGGAACGACGGGCCTATTGTCTCCAGTTACTTGAAGCCGCCAATGAAGCAGTCATACGCGGCCCATCAGACGAAGCCACCCTTGTCGAGCCCCTGTCAGATCGGGAATTACAGATGCTCACGCTCGTTGGCGATGGCCTGAAGAATGAACAGATTGCTGAACAGCTCTTTCTTTCAGTGAACACAGTCAAATGGCATCTCCGCAGGGCTTATGAAAAGCTTGATGTGCGTTCGCGGACCGAAGCCCTCGCCGAGGCGCGCCGGCGCGGTCTTATTCAATAATCAACACCTTTTCCTAAGCCGCGCCTGCCCCAGGGTGCGGCTGTCTCTGCTCCATTCGCATCCATCCCATATCTAACCCATATCCATCCTTTCGGATGGTTGGGCGCCAGCCTCGCTTTGTTAGTTTGAAACTGAGCCAAAGCACCCCGTTTTGGCAAAACCGTTCGATAACAATAAAGACGTGGTCCCCTATGAAGCGAGTACATGCAACTCTCGTTGCTGCGATAGCCTCTGCAGTGCATCTGCCAGTTCATGCTCTGTCGTTCGATCCAGGTGGTGGCGTTTCCGTAGATCTGGATACCACCCTGGGTTACGACGCCCAGTGGCGGATGGAGCGTCAGGACTCCAAAGTACTTTCGGCCGGCGGAAATCAAATCGTCGCTTTAGTCACTGACGACGGCAATCGTAACTTTGATAAGGGTGACATGATCCAGAATCGAGTCAGCTTTGGGTCGGATCTGGACATAAATTACGGTTCAGGAGGTGTTTTTCTGCGAGCACGTGGTTGGTATGACGAGGTCTATGATGACAGAGCCTTGGCAGAGCAGAGTAACCCAATACTTGGAGTAGGGACCTCCAAGCCATTTCAGAAGGATGGCATTGAACTCCACCGCTCGGAAATCGAATTGTTGGATGCGTTTCTCTATCAGTCTATTGGTCTGGGAGAAAGCATGCTTGATGTCAGGCTCGGTCGCCAAGTCGTCAGCTGGGGTGAGAGCGTTTTTCTCGGTGGCGGAATCTCGTCTGCTCAGGGCCCTGTAGATGCCACCAAAGCAAACACCCCCAGCCTTGAACTTAAGGACATATTCCTTCCCGTCGGTCAAGTTTATGCTTCGCTCGACCTAAATAACAGTCTCTCAGTGAGTGCCTACTACCAGTATGAATGGGAAGAAACGCGTATTGATTCACCAGGTACTTATTTCAACTTGCTAGAGGCGTTTGGCCCGAAAGCGGCGGGAGATATCGTCGATCTGCCGGTCAGTGGAGCCTTCCCGTTCGAGGTGAGGCGCGACAAGCCTGATGAAGGTCAATATGGGGTAGCCATGCGTTACCTAGCGGAATCACTTAACCATACGGAGTTTGGTCTCTATTACCTGAACTTTAATGACTTTATGCCTTCCATCCAATTTGCCCCATCTCAGGGTCTTGGCTCGTATGCCACGCTTGAGCATTTCGAAGATGTCAAGTTGATTGGCGCAAGTTTCGGAACGGTCTTCGGTGATACTAACGTTAGTGGCGAGGTTAATTTTCGTAATGGGCAGCCTGTTCGCTTGAACGGTTTCCACCCCGATGGCCAGGCGTTTTACTATAGCGAAGCCGATACACTCCAAGCCCAGGTGTCTGCCGTACATATCTTTGGCAGCTCCGCATTCTGGGACAATCTCGTCCTGTTAGCTGAAGTAGCCCACAACCGCGTTCTCGATCTGGATAAAGACGGATTCGCCCAGAACAACCTTGACCTGGACCTTTCCGACATTTCCTCGGCCCTGCACGGTGATCGCAGTGCTTCAAGCGCCATCGCTCGGCTATCGGCAGACTACTTCACCGTTGCCAGCGGACTGGACCTGAACGTCAGTCTTACCTATCGGGATGACTTCAACGGGGTCTCTGCAGTGCCGTTTACGTTCGTGGAGGGAAACCGGGTAGCAGGCTTGACAGCGGACTTTATTTACACTGGGGGACACAGCTTTGGCGCAGGCTACACCTGGTTCCTGACCAGCCCCACTGACATTCTCGAAGATAAAGGCCGTCTCGAATTGGAACACCTGAATGCGGACCGTGATTACGCGTCTCTGTATTACAAATATCGCTTTTAACTTTCCCAACCAACAATAACGATCCGGAAAAGATCCGGAAAGGAGTTCTCAAATGAGTATTCACAAGCTGAAAATTACTATACCGCTGCTCGCTCTGGTCATTGGTGCTGGCCAAACCATCGCTGCCGTGTCTCCAGATGAGGCTGCACGACTCGGTAATGAATTGACGCCCGTAGGCGCGGAACGGGCCGGCAACTCCGATGGAACGATCCCCGAGTGGACTGGCGGAATGACCACGCCACCTCCGGGCTACGAGCCGGGCGGTCCGCGCATTGATCCGTTTGCCGACGAGTCTCCTCTTTTCACCATCACGGCCGAAAACTACCAGCAGTATGCTGATCGCCTGACTGCCGGACAGATCGGTTTGTTCGAGCGTTATCCTGATTTCAGGATGCCGGTCTATCCAACCCATCGAACAGCGGCAGCGCCACAATTTGTCTATGATTTCACCCGACAGAATGCCACCCGGACCCGCCTAACCGAAGACGGCAGCGGTGTTATCGAGGCCTACGGCGGTTACCCGTTCCCGATTCCTCAAAATGGCTTCGAAGTTCTCTGGAATCACAACCTGCGCTGGCTTGGCAGCGGTACCAAGAAAAATTACGCCAACCTGACAGTTTACCCGAACGGTGAAGTCACCGTTGGACAGGGCGAAATGTGGGAATCGTATCCCTACCATAACCCCGCAGGAACCCTCGAAAGCTTCGAAGGCGATATCTGGCACCTAATGCTCCAATATTCCCTTCCTGTGCGGCGCAAAGGTGAAGTAATTCTGTTACGTGACCCACTCAATTCTGCAATCTCTCCCCGACAGGCTTGGCAGTATATTCCTGGTCAGCGTCGTGTTCGTCGCGCCCCTACCATTAGCCATGATACTCCAAATGCACAATTTGCCGGCCAGGCTACCTATGACGATGCCTTTATGTTCAACGGAACACCAGATCGTTACAACATCAAACTAATTGGCAAAAAAGAGATTTACATTCCCTACAATAATAATGGAATGCTGCTTGAAGCTCAAAAAGGCCTAGACTCAATTATGGAAATAGCCACTCCGCATTTTCCTGATCCTGACTTAGCTCGTTGGGAACTCCACAGAGTTTGGGTTATCGAAGCCCAACTCAAAGAGGGAGCCCGACATGTGTACCATAAACGCACGTTTTATGTGGATGAGGACAGCTGGGCAATAGCAGCAACTGATATCTATGACGGTCGTGACAACCTATGGCGTATAGGTTTCTCCAATTTCCTTAATGCGTATGACGTGCCGGTCACTGCTATTCGTTCTTATTGGCATACAGACCTGCAAAACGGAGCATACGCATTCAACGAAGTTGATCTGGAGCCAGTACGGTACTACGAAGGGGAAGACGACAACTTCTATACACCCGCACAGGTTCGAAAAATGAGCCGCCGATAAAACAAATTCTGATGATCGCTCCGGGCCGATCTGCGGCCCGGTTTCCACAACAAGAATGAGCGATGGTTATGACTGATCAAACTTTTCGGCGCCACGGTACCCGGTTGTTGACGGCGGTATGGATATCCACGCTGTGTTTCGCATGGAGCTATTCTACTCCCGCCTTCACACAAGGGGACGCGCTTGAAACCCCCGCCCGGCCCACCGAACTGGCCGAACACTCTCTGGTTCTCGATATAACACGGACGGGAGACCGGCTGTTTGCAGTAGGCGAACGGGGGCACATCATCTGGACGGACAACCTTAACAGCCTGAGCTGGGAACAAAGCGCAGTTCCGGTCCGTACCACCCTCACCAGTTGCTTCTTCGCAGATTCCAACATTGGCTGGGCGGTTGGACACGACGGCGTTGTGCTTAAAACGGAAGACGGCGGGCTCACCTGGCACACTCAGCTAAACGGTTTCGAAGCCAATAAGCTGATGGCGCAACATGCGACAGCCCTGCGGGCGCAGGCCGAACAAGCCCTGAGCGATGCTGCGCCGGAAGAAACGTCCGCGCGCCAGGAGGCCTTTGAGGCCGCCGAGTACGGCGCGCAGGATGCGATCAGCTTTCTCGAAGAAGGCGCCAGCCGCCCGTTTCTGGATGTCTGGTTCCAGAATGAGCAAGAGGGCTTTGTAATCGGTGCCTTTGGTCTGATTCTCAGAACAATTGATGGCGGCGAGAGCTGGACCCCCTGGTTCGACCGGCTGGACAACCCCTACTCTCTGCACCTCAATAGCATTCGCAAAATTGGTCAGGCTTTGTACATCACCGCCGAAGCCGGAGCCCTGTTCCGCTCCACCGACAATGGTCAAACCTGGCAGCGGCTTGATAGCCCATATGATGGCTCACTTTTTGGGATTCTGGGCAGCGGAGACGGTCGTCTTATCACCTTCGGTTTGCGCGGCCACGTTTTCCAGTCTCTGGATGGCGGAGACAGTTGGACCGAGATTGAGACCGGCACCAGTTCCTCGTTGTTTGGCGGCACCCTACTGCCGGATGGTACGGCCGTCCTGGTAGGTACACAGGGGGTAACTGTATTCATTGACCGGAACGGTCACGTTGGTGAAATCCGGCAAGCCGACAATCGCCTTCCCTTAAGCCAAGTTATTTCCTTGGAGACGGAACTTCTAACCGTCGGATTGGGTGGCATTCAGGCTCAACCCCTGACCCACGATCAATAAGGGAGCTACAGTCATGAACTCCAATTTAGAACATCATCTGCGACATCCGGTCGCCGACTCGGAAGCCGGAGTCGAGCGATTCGTGTTCCGTCACCGAGCAATTCTCATCCTCACCTTCCTCTTACTGACTATATACCTTGCTGTTCAGGCTAGCCGGATTGAGCCGGATGCCAGTTTTGAAAAGATGATTCCAACCAGCCATCCCTATGTGGAGAGTTATCTGGAACACAAGCAGGACCTGCAGGGCCTGGGCCAGGCCCTTCGGGTGGTGGTTTCAGCAAAACAAGGCGATATCTTCTCCCCGGATTTTCAGGAAACGCTGAGACAGGTCCACGAGGAAGTTTTTTACATCCCGGGTGTAGAAAGATCGGCACTGCGGTCGATCTGGTCACCGGCCATACGTTGGAACGAGGTGACTGAACAGGGCTTCACCGGTGGTCCCGTTGTGGGTCCAAGTTACGATGGCTCAAAGGAGGAACTGGAAAACCTGAGATCTAATATACTCAAATCGGGTCAGGTTGGCGCATTGGTGGCCAACGATTTTCGTTCCGCAATGATTTATGCCCCTCTCATGGAGCTCAACCCGGAGACCGGCGACGCCATCGATTACCAGGAACTGTCCAATCAACTTGAAGAGCGAATACGTGATAAGTTCCAGAGCGAGAATATAGGCATCCATATTACCGGTTTTGCCAAAGTCGTCGGTGACTTAATTGATGGCATTTATCTGGTAGCGATGTTCTTCGGCCTTGCACTGCTCATCACCCTCGTGCTGCTCTACGCTTATTCCCGTTGCCTCCGGAGCTCGTTGTCCATCCTTTTGTGCTCGGTTGTGGCGGTTGTATGGCAACTAGGGCTGCTAAAAACTCTCGGGTACGGACTGGACCCCTATTCGATCCTGATTCCGTTTCTTGTATTTGCCATCGGGGTCAGCCACGGCGTACAGATTGTGAATGCCATTGCCCATGAAGTGTTTCTCGGCGCCGGCAAAGAGCGTTCTGCACGGCTGGCTTTCCGCAACCTCTATGTTGCTGGCATCATCGCTCTAGTCAGCGATGGAGTGGGTTTTGCCACCCTCATGGTCATCGATATTGCCGTGATTCAGGATCTGGCTATCGCCGCCAGCATCGGAGTTGCTGTGCTGATTCTGACCAACCTGGTTCTCTTGCCGGTGATGATGTCCTATATCGGAATCGGCCAGGCTGCAATCAAACGTCAGCAATCCAATGAGCGTCCGGACCATCATCCTGTCTGGCACTTTCTTGCCTCACTCACGAATCCCTCCAGAGCCAAGGCGGTCCTTGCCACTGCGCTCATCCTCGTAGCCGCTGGCGTTTATCTCAGTCAGGACCTGAAAATTGGCGATCTGGACGCCGGAGCACCGGAGCTACGCCCAGACTCCCGCTACAATCGTGACAACGCATTCCTTACGGAGAATTACAGCACCAGTACAGATATCTTTGTCGTCATGGTTCAAACCGCTAAGGACCAATGTTCTGATTACCAGACACTGGATGTGATTGATCAATTACAGTGGCGGCTGGGACAACTCCCGGGCGTTCAATCGTCTCGGTCATTGGTTAATCATACGAAGCAAATGATGGCAGGCTATAACGAGGGCAATATCAAGTGGCTCGCCCTTAACCGCAATCAACAGCTGCTTGACCAGGCCTCGATCAAGGCGGCTCCGGGCACGATCAACGCTGACTGCAGCCTGACGCCGGTATTCGTCTATCTGGACGATCACAAGGCGAAGACCCTTGAGTCGGTGGTCGCTGAAGCCGAAGCGTTCAAATCGGAGTTCTCGGAGATTGAGGGCATTGAAATCGAACTGGCGGCCGGGAATGCCGGCATTGAGGCGGCAACGAATATTGTTATCGCGAAAGCCCAGTACTGGATGCTCGCCTGGGTTTACGGTGTCGTCGGTATTCTGTGTCTTCTGACCTTCCGGTCACTGCGCACAGTGCTTTGCATTCTCCTCCCGCTGGCCCTGACCTCACTGTTGTGCCAGGCCCTTATGGCGAAACTCGGTATTGGGGTGAAGGTCGCCACGCTGCCAGTCATTGCATTGGGTGTGGGAATTGGTGTGGACTACGGCATCTACATCTACAGCAAGCTGGAATATTTCCTCAAGCAAGGCCAGTCATTCCATGATGCGTACTTCAATACCTTGAGAACCACCGGCAAAGCCGTTGCTTTCACCGGGCTAACGCTGGGTATCGGGGTAGGCACCTGGGTGATGTCTCCCATTAAATTCCAGGCCGATATGGGGTTACTTCTGACCTTCATGTTTGTGTGGAACATGATTGGCGCCCTGATTTTACTCCCGGCCCTGGCTACCTTGCTGAATAAACGCCCCGCTTCCCGCGAGGAACCGGGTGAAGCGGAAGACGGCAACGGATCTGCAGAGCCAACCTCTGTCGGGTTTGACTCCAGACGGTCCGTTTTGTCCTAGCATCTCCGATGGACGAACACTGTGAAGAGCTCAGCGCACTCTCCCGCTGAGCGCCTTTGCATACCACATACTTACCGCTTACCGCCGATAACGGAGTGCATCGGCAAGTAAGGAAAATGCCGGGGACGACTGGAGCCGGCTCGTGTAGTACAGGTAATATCCAGGAAAAATCATACGGAAGTTCGCCAGCACCTCCACCAGGTGTCCGTCTTTTATGTGAGCTCTGGCCATACTCTCAGGTAAGTAGGCCATCCCATATCCTGCAATAGCTGCCTCCATTACCTGGTGGATACTGTTGAAGATAAGTTGGCCTTCTCCCCGTATTTTCAGCTCCCGTCCCTGATCTTTGAAGGTCCAGGCAAACACGCCTCCGTGCGTAGGCAGCCGTAGATTGATGCAGTGATGGTCTGCTGTGAGATCTTGGGGTTTTTTCGGCTCACCCTGCTGGCGCAGATACTCTGGCGATGCAACAACCACCATCGGTATTTCGGGGCTTATTGGAAGCGCAATCATATCTTTTTCGACCAGTCCTCCCCGTCTTACACCGGCGTCATAGCGTTCTGCAACGATATCCACCAGACCGTAATCAATGCTTAGCTCAACAGTGATGTCAGGATACTGGTAGAGAAAATCCCTGATCCGAGGCCAGATGAAGGCGCTGATGGCGTATTCATCGGCAGTGATGCGAATCGTACCCGCGGGCTTTTCCTTTAGTTCTGTGATTTGGGATAGCCCAGCTTCGATATCCTGCAATGGTTGCTCGACCAATGCTTTTAGCCGCTCCCCCGCCTCAGTCAGCGTGACGCTCCTTGTTGTCCGCGACAGCAGCCTGATCCCCAAACGCTGCTCCAGATTTTTCACCGTCTGACTGACCGATGACTGGGAGGTGGACAGTTTTCCTGCGGCCCGAGTGAAGCTTTGCTCTCTGGCCACCGCCATGAAGGCGAACAGTTCATTGAGGTTGTCTTTCATAATTAATTAAAAATCCCGATAAAGGCATTTTGATTATGCCCCCTAATCTTCTTAATGTCTCCCCGATATAGTGGTGTTCATTGGAAAACGCCACTGGGCTAATCCAGAAGACACTCAGGTCAACAATCGGGAGAGAGATTATGAAAGCAGTACTTATTACCGGAGCAAGCTCCGGCATCGGAAAGGCATTGAGCTACCAGTTTGCCGCTGAAGGCCACAACCTTGTCATCACCGCCAGGCGGCAGGATGAACTGGACAAAATCAAACAGGACATCGAGTCCCGCTATTCAGTCAAAGTAATTGTGAAGGTGAGCGACTTGGCCGTCGACGGAGCGGCGGACCGTCTTTATGAAAAACTTCGAGCGTTCGACATTGAAGCGATGATCAACAATGCCGGCTTCGGTGATTTTGCGATGCCATGGGAGATGGATCTGGCCAAGGCCCAGACCATGGTGGATCTGAATGTCCGGGCACTGACAACGTTGCCCTTACACTACGCCCGAGACTACTCGGACTCCGAAGCGACGTTGCTCAACGTATCATCGATCGGCGGCTATACCCAGTTTGATGTCGCTGTAACCTACTGGGTCACCAAGTTTTACGTCGCGTCATTTACTGAGGGCCTTGCTCAGAGCCTGGCTGATCAGAGCAAATCCATGCGTGCCAAAGTTCTCGCCCCTGGACCAACCGAAAGCGAATTCGTCACGCACTCATCCGAGAAAGGCGCGATCGACGGCGATGATCTGTTCCCGGAGAGCGCCTTCATTACGGCCGAGCAACTGGCTCAATACGCTTACCAGCTTTTTGAAAGCGACCAGGTCGTGGGCATCATTAATGGCGAAAATCATTTGGAGCTGAAAGAGCCCATCTACCCATATGCGCAGGTGCCTCACTAATTGAAAGGGCTTATCCCCGGAAAACTTCCTAAGAATTCGGTTCACGTTAAGAGGAAACCAAGCATGAACTCCGTCAAATTTCCAAACAACGACATCAACATAGCCGGGCATTTGTATCTGCCCGACGCCTTTAACCGGAATAACACCTACGTGCTCAAAAGCTTTGATCGCCCGTACCGGATGCTCGCTTTGCGACCTCAGCGTGCTTAATCTCCCGGAATCTCGGCGACAAAAAAGGTCCGCTTTTATCAAAAAACGGACTTAGCCTCGATTTTAATTGAGGGCTCTGCCCTCGCGCCGCAAGCGGCGACTTCGCCACGGTTTAGCTGGCCCCGAAAGACGATTTGCTTTAAATCGTCATCGGTTTTCGCAGCGGTCCAACGCTGAAAGGCAACAAGGTTTTCGCGAGCTTTCTCTTGTCCGTTAGTCATTCCCGATACTCAACGCTTTTTCAAGGGCATCCACAAAACCGTTTCTGAGGACAACCTTGCCGTTTTGGTCCTTGATGCTGCCACGTTCTGTTTTAGTCCAGCCCTTTAATTTAAGGGACTCCTCAGAGATGGCGTCTCTCAATGCATCAATCTCGTGATTCAACAGGCTCGGTAACCGCGATTCAGATTTGTCTTCAGCACCCGCTCGGTAGTCAATTTCCAATTTCTTGATCGATGCAAACCTTTTATTTTCGGCCCTCAATTTACGGACCTTCGAAATCAGGTCGAGTATGAGGAAGCGGTGAGTTTTATTGCTTACCTCATCAACCCAATCGTACTCGCCCGAGGGCGTGGTCTGTGCTTTGATCGCTTTCTTTTTCTGGTCTCCAAGCGCCTGCCAAGCCTCAATGACCGCTCTATAATGTTCTCCGGTTTTGTTTCGGATGGTCTGCTCGCTAGGAGCGCCACGACTGGCTCCAAGCTTCGCAATCGTTGAGATTCTGAAATCAACCGAGCCTGACTCATGATGTTCCTTGCAAACGGCGTGAAGGGCCTCCAGGGACTTCCTGGAACGAGAATTTTTCAGTTGGCCCAGTATGGCCTCGTAGACTTCGCTCGGTTCACTCATTGCAGCCCTCGATTTCTAGCGGGAATTTCAAAGACCCGTTCATGGCTGACTCGATCTCTTGGCGCACATCACCTAGCTGTAGTGGTTCGGCGAGATCTTCCAAGGTGATTTGCCCATTGATCAACTGGTCAGCGACGTGCCAGTTATTCTGTGTCACTTGCATAATCAGCCGGACGACCTGATTGGCAGCTTTGAGCTGCTGATCCTCGGTCAACCGAAATATCGCGGGTGCAATCCCATTGGTGTCCGCCAATTTGTCGAGCATCTGACTGAGCAGGGGGCGTGCTCTGGAGGCACTGGCACTCTCGTAAATTTCAGCGTTGGCACAGACTTCAGCGAGCAACCGAAATTCGCTGCTTTGCTCCTCCAAATGCATCTCCATTTCCACGTAATTGCCGCTGACGATCAGCTGGTGCTGGCCTGTCTCGGAGGTTTTCAGCAGTTCGGTAGATTGAGAAATCAGGCGGTATAAGTGCTGGAGATCCGTGAGAAGCGTGTCGAGCTTTTTGGCTTTTTCCTCATACGCCGAGGTGATCTTTTTCAGCGTTCGCTCTTTACCAAAAAACTGTCCCGAAGACTCGGCATCGTACCGCTCGTCATCGAGCGTCTGCCTTTTTTCTTCGAGTTCGTGGTATTCATTGCGGGTGACATTGATTTCCAGAATGATTTCGTTGGCAATGGCCGACAAACCGCCCAGAAACGCCGGGCCGGTAATGAAGAAGCGGCACTGGGGACAATTTCGAGTCCCAAGGTAGCCATTGGGCACCGGTGCGTACTGTGCTTCAACCTTCCGCTCAACCAGTGCCATGCCACCTTCGTCACACTTGTTGCCGCTCATGGGGCAGATTCCGAAACTCATAAGTTGGAAGGCTCCAGAAGGCCAATTAGGTGTCAGACACTGATCCATGATGCGTCGGTCTGTGGCGATTAATTCCGGACGCGCCTCTTCGATTTTCTTCTGGAGGATGAGGTCTTCGTAACGATAGTGACTCTGCTCAAGTGCCCGTTTTTCAGCCGCCGCCATCTCCAGCCGCATTTTGCTGGCTCCTACCTTTGTGTAGTAAATTGTCATCACCAGAGAGGAATGACCAACCAGCTTTGAAATCACGGCTATGGGCGCTCTGCCGTCGACAATGTAGGCAGTGATAAGGCTGACGCGGAGAGCATGAGGTGTAAATTGGCTCTTGTAATCCACGCTGCTCTTTTTTTCGATTTTCTCAGCGAGGTCCGCGCCTGGCCTCTGACTATGGAACAACAGAGCAGGCAGGGTTCGTGTAAACGCGGTTGTCGTACGCATGGGCGACGCCTTCTCATCACAGGCGTGTGAGGCCGGGTCTCGGAACAGGAACGATTGTTTACCGCGCCTTTTGAGGATGTCTTTGTGTATCCTTTGCTGCGGGTTGATTTGCGTCCACAGTGTCAGTTCTTCGATTGGGTTGTATTTGGATTGCCACTCCCGAAGCTGGATAATCCAATACGCCAGATCTTCCGGCATGAACGGAATATCGTAGCCGCCCAATTTCTTTCCGGTTTTGTTCGTCGTGATGTAGGCGCTCAACTCACCGTCATTGTTCCCTTTCTGAATAAAGCCCTTATTCCGCTTTCGGGTCGCAAGCTGACTTGGATTTTCGATCCAGTGAACCTTCCCATCACGCCATAACGGAATAAATTCATCTCCCTCTCCGCTGTCGAGCCAACAGATTTGCTGTCCTCGCAACGGAATGGATAGCAATGTGTAGTTTGCGACAATTTTTACGGGCGACCATAACTCGTGCACCTCTTCAATATAGCGCTTGCGACCTCGCTTCCGCTCTTTTTGGACCACTCGATAAATGCAGTTTGGATCGTTGTCATCAATTAACTGTGGATCAACCCCGAACCAGCAGTCTTCGAGGAAGGGATGCAATTGATAGAGATCGCGAAACGACGTCGCCTTCAGCGGAATCAGATGCTGCTTGGCTCGTACAATGGCATCCATGGGCAATGGAGGCTTGTCTGATTCACTGCGCTTGTAACTGGGTAACTGATCTAACAAACCCTTGAGAACTGTTCTAAGAGGATTGCGGTAGCCGGGCAGAACTATCAGCTCACCGTTATCGTCCTCGTCAGAGCAATAAGTCTCCAAAATCCACTCGAAAAAAGCGGAACAGGCGTTATGCCGTGATTTTTTTACAGTATCTGCGGTGGCATTTATAAAGTTTTCGTACGCTCTCTCATTAAACGGGATATCCCTTGACAACATGGCTCCCGGATCGTCAACAAAGCCCAACTTGTCCACGTAAAATCTAAGGAATGCTCTTAAATGTGAGTATTTGTTGGATTGGCCTGTACCAGCCTCGACATAACTTTGTATGGCCTTCCAAAACTCGGGGTATTTGCTGGTCAGTTCTCGATAAATGGCGTTTTCATTGCCGAGGAAGTGAGGCCAAGATATCCAATGTTCGGAATAAGCTCTATTCGGCTGTGCTGGCAACTTCGGGTCTTGTTTGTAGCCCTCATAGTATTCCGCCCCTGATTTAAACTCTAAGAATTGAGCGGCTTCGGACGCCTCGGCGAGAGTCGCGTACCTCTTCACGGGACGCTCAATGCCAAGGTAGCTGTACCAATCATCCCAATCTTCGGCATAGAAGTCGCAGGGAGATACTGTCAGCTTTGGGTCTTTTTTGTAGCCCTTCAGGTATTCTTTAATTGATTTGAATTCCAAGCGCTGAGCGACTTCGGAGGCCTCGGCGAGCGTCGCGTACTTTTCTTTGGGACGCTCATTGCCAAGAAAACTATACCAATCACCCCAATTTCTGCGATAAGTTCCGTCGGGATGGCGTGGCAGCTTCGGGTCTTGTTTGTAGCCCTCAAAGTATTCTGTGGACGTTTTGAATCCCAGGCGTTGAGCGGCTTCGGACGCCTCGACGAGCGTCGCGTACTTCCCATCGGGGCGTTCGGTGCCAAGGAATCTGTACCAACTAATCCAATCTTCGGCATAGAATTTATCGGGAGTTGCTGGCAGCTTCGGGTCTTTTTGGTAACCCTCATAGTATTCCCCCTGTGTTTTTAACCCCAAGCGTTGAGCAGTTTTTGACGCCTCGACGAGCGTCGCGTACTTCTCGGGACGCTCGTTGCCAAGGAAGCTGTACCAATCAGCCCAATCTTCGGCATAGAAAACAGAGGGATTGGACGGCAACTTCGGGTCTTTTTGGTAGCACTCATAGTATTCCTGCTGCGTTTTGAACCCCAGACGCTGAGCGGCTTCGGACGCCTCGGCAAGCGCCGCGTACCTCTCGGGGCGCTCAACGCCAAGAAAGCTATACCAATCATCCCACTCTCCGGCATAACTTCGTTGGGGATTCGATGGCAACTTCGGGTCTTTTTGGTAGCCCTCATGGTATTCGGTGCGTGTTTTGAAGCCCAATCGCTGAGCGACTTCGGACGCCTCGGCGAGCGTCACGTATTTTTCTCTAGGGCGCTCATTGCGAAGGAAGTTGGGCCAATCAGCCCAATCTTCGGCATAGTGTTTGTCGGGAGCTGCTGGCAGCTTCGGGTCTTTTTTGTAGCCCTTGTTGTATTCATCTCTTATTTCGAATCCCAAGCGTTGAGCGGCCTCGGACGCCTCGGCGACAGTGGCGTACTTCTCACCGGGGTGTTCAGTGCCAAGGAAGCTATACCAATCATCCCAATCTCCGGCATAGAGTTGGTTGGGATTTGCTGGCAGCTTCGGATCTTGTTTGTAGTCCCTCTTGTATTCCGGCTGCGTTTTGAATTCCAAGCGCTGAGCGGCTTCTGATGCATCGGCGAGCGTGGCGTACTTAGTTGCCATGAGTGAGTCCTTTCTTGATTGGAGAAATTAAGCCGTGCTCGGGCGACAATCTGCTCAAATGCGCACGCATCTGCGTATCAGTGAGTTCGGTGTAGACCTGCTGACTTTCTATCGATTTATGGTGTAGGGCGTTTTTAATGATCAGAGAATCAGCGTTTGCATCAGCCAGAGCTTGCCCATACGAGTGTCGGTGGGCGTGTGCTGTCGTTCCCGCTTCTTTTGAAAACGGTAAACCAATTCTCTCAACGGCTCTTTTAAGCGATTGGTTATAGCCTTTGATTGAGTGTGGAGCGCCTGATTGCGTCGTGAATGCAAACGGATGTTTACCGCCATCGGGGTATCGCTGGTAGGTCAGGTAAAGCCGCCAAAGGTCGTTAAAGGTTTCACCAGCACTTCTTGGAAACCACCAAACCTGAAGAAAGTGGCGACTTTCATTGTCCTCTTTGGGCGATTTCCAACCTGCATGCAGCGTATGGGATTTCGAATATTCAAATCGCGGTTTCATCCCATACTTGTTGAGCAACTCTTCGCGCCTGCTGGGGCCGTTTGGACAGGGCCGCCCTTTATCGGGATGAAAAATTTTGACCAGTGCGGTTCCGTCCTCCCACGGCACGACATCTTCTAACCAAAGGTGAAAGCACTCGCTGAGCCTGAGTCCGCCGTAATGCATCAGCATGGTAATGAGCACATTCTTCAGGTCCAGGCGCTCATAAACTACGTCGCTCGTTTCAAAGCCATATCGCGTAAGGCCATTCCACAAGAGGTCGTCAATTCGTCCAGGAGGAAAGCTTTTCTTACCCTCATTGTCGTTAGAACGCGACACCGTCCTGGGCATAACCTTCCGGAAATAAGCAGGGGCTGGTTTGTTAGCCCAAAGGTGGGAAAGAAAAGCCCGCCGTTTCTTTTGGTAGAAGGCTGCGAGGCCCATCCACTCCTCGTAACGAGTAGGTTTCACCGTTGGGTTTATCTGAAGCTTTTTCTCTTCATACTGCTCAGAGAGCCAGTCTGTGTATTGTGTTATCAGGCTGATTAGAAAGTTCGCGTCCTTATCCTCGCGTGGTTTCCACCGCAGCCAACTCGGATCGCTACCGTCTTCGCCAATCGTTCCGGTGTAGAGGCTGTTTGAAAACTCCCGAAACAGTTGGTGAGGAGCTTCAAAGCAGTCTTTATTCTGATTCGTGTAATCGATGAGGAGTCGAACCGCAAACGCGCTCCTGTCTTTCCAGCTCCGAGATTTGTATCGATGAACGATCAAATAATCCAAATAACTTTTCAGTAAACCATCTTGGGTGACGATCACCGGAAGACTTATCTTCGTCCCCGTGTTGTCTACTTTGATATTTGCCTCTATGCAGACGCTGTTCAGCACGCAATTTCCAATTGGTAAAATAGTACCTTCGTAATTCCACTATATATGCATGTATGCTCAAGAAAAACCAGGTTTCGATTTCTGGCATAGGTTTTTGATGCTTTTTAGGATATTTTTTCTATTCCACTAAGCAGCAAACAACATCGCGGGCCAGATGAATGGTTACCGCCGTCGGGCCAGTGCGGCTATGTGGCAAGATTTGTGCGGGTCGTGAAAAAATATGAGCTGTCCCCTACATCCGATGAGCGGGCGTGGACGACAAGGTTTCTAGAAGGCTGCCGATAGGGCCCCCGACGGGCAAAGACTCAATATGTGCGGACGCTTTGTATTTCATACACCCCTAAATCTCATTGCCAGGCGATACTGGGACTATCAAATGGCTACCGGGAATATGGTGGCCCGTTACAACATTGCTCCCGGTACCCAGATTGCGAGCATTAGACAATCTCTATCTGGGGAGCCTCGCTTTGATTATGCCTGGTGGGGATTTCGACCTTCCTGGGCCGATGAGAGGGCGCCAGCGCCCATCAATGTTCGCATCGAATCAATCAAAACGTCCCGCTATTTCCAAGAAGCTTTCAACCAGCAACGCTGCGTGATTCCGGCCAACGGCTGGTATGAATGGAAGCGATTGGAGAATGGCCAGAAACAACCCGTCTACATCACCTGCCCAGATCTTGAAAGAGGTGAAGCGCTATTCTTTGCTGGCCTCTATACACCAACAGTGGAGGGTACTTCCCTTCGGGTGGCAATCATAACTGAGCCAGCAACTATGAAGATTCATCACATACACGACCGACAGCCAACGCTTGTCCATCCAGGATCCTTGAGTCAGTGGCTCGACCCCGCCCAAACGGCTGATGAACTGAAGGGGAGAATAAGGAGGACTTCAGGGGATAGTCTGGCTTACTGGCCGGTTTCAACAGATGTAAACCGGACCTCTCCCGATAACAATGGGGCTTCTCTGATCGCCCCACTCTAAGCACAGAAGTTCAGGCAACAAAATTGGTGTTAATGTGGTCTGCGGAGCCCGAACCAATATTTTTGTAGCACTTATAGTATCGAGGTCAGTTCTTATTGACGTTTTTTAGCGATATAAACTCAATAACGACGAATGGCTGCTCTCTCAAACACCAATTGTGTTGCCAAAACACCAATCGTGTTGCCTTTGAATAACAGGAGGCCGACCACAGTGAAGATAAAACGCATTACCGAGCAAGAGCTTCTCGATAATCTCAATCGCTATTCCAGCCATGCGGACGAACTCGCCGAACTATTGCCGACGGAGCTAGGGCCTTTGGAGCGCCTTAAAGACTCCGTCAAGCGCTATGATCGGCCAGCAGACCCTGTCTGGGAGGAGTTCTTTGAATCCGACGACGGTGTTTCGGACGACTTTCTGGAAGATCGTGACCAACCCGAACCGGATGACAGTGGTAACTGTAGTAACTAGCGTTCGCGCTCGAAACAGACTTTCGGGAACTACGGGGTTTGGCCTAGCGTTGAAGATTGATGAGGCTTCCCATCCCTCATAACGACCTGTTCTAGACCAACCGGCGTCATTCTGTCCCAGTCCTGAAGCGCTTCGGGCATGGGGGCTTTTGGATCACGTCGGGCCAGTAGATCACGCGGGCTGTACAATTTTTTCTTTTACGGCTTTTATCTTCGATCTCCTCTCCGCCCAAGGATTACCACCGTTTTCAAGGCTACGCGCTCTGGCTTGGTGAACCGATCCAGAGCCTGGTACTCACCATCCCACTCCTGCGCATTCCGGTACTGGGCGACGTGTTGCTCCGCTAGATCCACAATACCATCAAACCCAGTTTCATAGCCCTCAACCAGCACTGGCGTTTTTGGAGGAAGGGCTTGCAGCTGTGTGATCAGTTCTTCTACCGTCACGTTGAAATACCTACTATCGCCTTCGTGTCGAAACTTCCTGGATGATGTCATGAGAGCCGCTGACGATCATGCTGTCAAGCAGGGACCGAAATTCCCTTGGAACATAGTTCACCGCGCCAAAAGCAATTAGTCCATCCTGCAGGGAAAAATCATGAGTGGTAGCTTGTTTGTAACACTGACGCATGTGATCAACGAACCCCGAGCCCAGCTGCGGAAGATCGATCTGAGATGAGCTCTTGAATAGCGGGGCTTTTCGGTCGTTGAACAGCTTTTGAAGACCATCTCGGCTAGATCCGGTATACATGACTTTGAGCCGTTCGCGATGCTGTTCAAGGAACGTCCGAAGGAAAAACACCAAGACCTTGAATTCTGATTTGGCTGCCAGATGCTGGGCCTCATCGAGACATAAAAGGACGCGGTCATGTCTGGCGACCAGAGTATTGAGCGCCTCTCTCAAAACGCTCATTGCATTCCGATCATGGAGAGGTGCTCGTGCGTAGGCAAATTTCTGTGTTGTTCGCCGCCACCAGCTGGATTCGTTGAGGGCCACGTGAACCGCGTCCAGGAGCGATAAGACCGGATCAACGGAGTTCTCCGATAGGTTCACATAAACGGGAATGTAGCCACACTGTGTTGCTTTGGGGATGAAATCTACAAGGACAAACTCTGTTTTCCCCATGTGGATGGGGGCGAATAGAGTCAGAGCTTGGGACAGGCCTACTTCGTAAAGGCTGAGGATTTTAGCTGCTAACTCTGTCCGCGAATAATGCCACTCGATACCCACAGTTAATTGCCCCAATATAACCTGAATGGAGACGAAGTGGCCGGTATCCGAGTTAGGGGCTAATATTAAGAGCCCAACCCGAAATCCATTTTTCGCAAGCTGCCACCCCTCAGCAAACCCTGTTATATTATAAAATCTCGACGACATTCGGAGCGGTGCGCGGCTCATATCGAGCGGTGCAGGTCAGCTGATTAGTGCTCGACACTTCAACTTGCCAAAAATGATCGCTCGGTTAATAATCCACGTGATCCTCAATTTCCAAGTCAACTACTCGGCCTAACGTTGGAGTATCAATGCCTGCCGCATGTAGCTTCTTGGCCATCTCCAGGTTCAAATAAAGCAGTGACATATATCGAGATTTAAGACGGTTATTTTCCTGCTCCAACCTATAGAGTTTCTCGTTTAGACGATGAATGCGCTCCTTTTCGTTGAGAGAGGATCGGCGTCTGGGTCGTTGTTTTTGGGCGGTCTCGATGGCGGTAAGAAGGTCTTCAAATCCAGGGCGATCCCTGATGCTACCTCTTGCGCGACCAGCTTCTTTGGCAACATTATCCTTGTTTATTGGAGAGCCTTTCTCAATGCGTTCAGGCTTGCCCTGCTGAAGTCGCTGCAATGCATCAAAATACTCAATTAGCGCTTTGCTTCTCATGATGTCATTGCCCTTCGTTGTTGATTCGAGCCTTGATGAGGCTGAGTCTTTCACTGCTAAATTTATAAGCCAGTGATCTGGGACTCATCTCTTGCATCGAGAGTTCTATGCTAGCCGCAGCTTCCTGCAAGACATTCTCTTCAAAAATGGATTTGGCGCATCCATAGCATGGAAACGTCCAGTCAATGCCATAACTATCGCATGGGCCAGTCTCGTTCATGCATCCGCCGCCAGAAGGTAAGGGGACAAACTTTCTCTTACCTACCTTTATATCTTGCTGTATCGCTTTGGCGTCATCTAAAAAGTGGGGTAAGTTTCTTTGTTTTTCGGCTTGGAAAACCTTCCCCTGACCTCCCAGGAGAGGGTTGTGTGCCTCAATGACTTGCTCTTCGAAAGAGATGGCGTCATCGATTTTTTTTGAGGCTCGGAATTCCGTGACGAAATGGGCGTCGTCCTCAGCAACAATAAAAGACTCAGCAAAAGGTGAATTTTCAGCGTATAGAGCCGTCATCACGAGTGACAGGTGTTTAAATTGGGTCGCTAGGGACGGCAAAGAAACCATGCCAGAGCGAGAGGCATATATGGCAACAGCTCTTCTGGCTTGATGTGAGCTGAATGGCCAAGGGTTGCCAACCGTGAATTTTGGATCTTCGTCCCAGTTTCGAAACGCATCGAAGGCAATCAGCTCATCGAGATCTGATTGTCGGATCTCAATGCCCTTAAACAATTTAACGGTGTCTCCGAGCTCCAGCGAATGATAGGCCTCGGGGTACTCGTAATTCACGGGACTCTTACAGCTTGCCCAAGAGGCGGCAAGCCAGAGTGGAACCTTGCTCTTCTTGCTTGGGAAGGGGTCGGGATGGTTTCTAGTCCAGTTTATTCTAGCGACGCATTGGGCTGTCTTGATGGCTTTTTTTGTAACTGGCGAAGTGACCCAAGGTAGCATGGTTGAGTAATTGGTACTGACCAGTTTTTTCGTGTGGGACAACAGAATGTCCACATTCCCAAAGTCGGGAATGTGGACGACATGGGAGCACTCATAGGGCAACGCTGCCACCTCGCTTCGACGCATTCCCGAATAGAGATGTATGATTATTGCTGAGAGGGACTGAAGCTTGCTCAGGTGGGCTCCGATAGCTGGTATGGTCCAGCTAATGTTCTTCTTCTGTAAATACTCTCCAATACCAAAGCGTCGCAGGGTTTCTTCTCTCGATACAAATTGAGACGTGGAATATGAAGGTTTGGGGCGGCCACTTCTTTTAATGCGAGTTGTTGCAGCGCCTGCGTGATTCTTGTGGTCGCAAAAAAGGTTGGGGTTTTCATAAACAGCCTCAAAAAACGCAACCAGCTTTTCCATGTAAGGAAGCGCGCCATCCAGTTCTTTTTCCGACTCTTCAAGGAGTAATGCCATTATACGAGCGGGTATTAATGGCGTCTTTTTTTTATTGATGTGGATGAATTTTGATGCGGCATCAAGCCTGTTGAGCCAGTCGTCGTACCTGTCTCCCGGAATAATTTTCCAATGTGGCAGCCCATCGCATAAGCTATCGTGTGCCGCCCTATGACAGACCCTAATAACCTCTTTAATTTGATTGGAATGATGCAAGGTTGCTTTTGGGTTGTCCTCGGAGCTCAATAAAAATGAGGATTGGAGGGCCGCCTGGAACCGTAGGTTTGAGTGGGCGAGGCTTAGAGGAGTTTTGCAGTGATAAGCAATTTTGGCAATCGCTCTGAGGGCGAGATTGAAAGCATAATAGCTGGTGGCTTTTTTGTTCTTCTTTATAGCTATTCTTGGGTTGAACATTGAAAGCCAAAATATGGATTTTATTTCGTCTGTTATGACGCGAGACAGCTGATCAAATTCCTGGGCTTGCCAAGCAGCAAAGTAAAAAATCGTTGAGGCTCCGTAGGGGGTGAAATCCCAGGAGTCATCTTGGAATCTCGAAAGTGCCTTGCCGTTAATTCTGCGAGATACTATGAAATCTTGGGGGATCTCTGTGCCGATCTCGTCGACGCGGTCTGGCTCACGATCTCTATACGTGTTACCGAGCATAAAAAATGCCATTAGGTCACCTCCATTGCGTCCAGTAGCGAATTGACCTGAGATTGCCAGAATAAATCCAGGTTTCCTTTTTCGATGGCATTTTGGGCTCGGCAGACAATCTGTTTTTCCGTCTCACCACGACGCTCGAATGAGTCAATGATTTCTTCGATCCGATGGATCACTGGAAGAAACTTTTTTGCGTGGATTTCAATTGCCTGAGATTTGTGATTGCTTTCAAATTTGATGTAGGCCGCGACTGACAAAATTCGATGGATGTCTTCGTAGTCGTTTAGAATGCCAAAACTCTTGCAGAAAAAACAGGCTAGTGGCGCGCCGCAAGTCAGGTCGGGAGCTTGGCTCTCATCAATGCCGTCTATGTAAGCCCGATCATCTTCTGATGTGGCGGTGCATTTTCCGGTAGGGATTCGTTCGCCAGTTCTAACGATGGGGGCGGAAGGGCTCCCCGATACCCTCAAATTTGCGGAGGTCTTAAGCGCGTTGAAGAATTCGGACATTTGCTTGGCAGAATCCTCAAACGTCTTAAACCCATAATGCTTTTGGATTGTTCTCGGCCTGTTCGAAACCATTCCGGAAACTAGGCTAACGTTTCCGCCTGATATTTCGAGAAGTTTTTGGATCTTTATTTTTCGAGGTGTTCGTGTTGTTTGGCGTGGGCCGTTATCGGGCCATGCCAATGATAATGAAAGGTCTGTGGCGCTAAGTTTGATAAACTCATTCTTACCTCCTTTTTTTCCGGCGTTGTTGACGCGGCCGGTGAAAAGGCCAAACCTTGGGGCATCTTTACCGCACCAGCTAGCTATCTGATCTCGAAGGCGGATCATTTGTCGCCATTCTTTCCGGAATGCGCCAGGCACAGTGAGTGTTTGCATTTCATTCAACGAGCGCTGTTTATAGGCGATCAGGCGGTTCGTACCAATTTTTTTCGTTAGCATACTGTCTTGGCAGTCAATGCTGGCGAGATGTGTTAATGGCCAATTAAAATGACCCACTACTGGCCATTAATTTTGACCCACCTCCGAGTGGCCGTCAGGCCACA